>JANPNF010000436.1:0-8501 GCA_031427315.1 Burkholderiales bacterium
GACTACATCCAGGTCGCGCGCGACACCATCAAGCGCATCGGCTACGACAACACCGAGTACGGCATCGACTACAAAGGCTGCGCGGTGATGGTCTGCTACGACAAGCAGAGCAACGACATTGCCCAGGGCGTGGACCACGCGAGCGACGACCACCTCAACATCGGCGCTGGCGACCAGGGCCTGATGTTCGGCTATGCGTGTGATGAGACGCCCGACCTGATGCCTGCGCCGATCTACTACGCGCACCGCCTCGTCGAGCGCCAGGCGCAGCTGCGCAAGGACGGTCGGCTGCCCTTCCTGCGGCCCGACGCGAAGAGCCAGGTGACGATGCGCTACGTGGACGGCAAGCCGCACTCGATCGACACCGTGGTGCTGTCGACCCAGCACGCGCCCGACCAGAGCGAAACCGCCACCAAGATGAAAGCCTCGTTCACCGAGGCCATCATCGAAGAAATCATCAAGCCGGTGCTGCCCAAGGAGTGGCTCAGGAACACCCGCTACCTGATCAACCCGACCGGCCGCTTTGTCATCGGCGGTCCGCAGGGCGATTGCGGCCTGACCGGCCGCAAGATCATCGTCGACACCTACGGCGGCGCCTGCCCGCACGGCGGCGGCGCGTTCAGCGGCAAGGACCCGAGCAAGGTCGACCGCAGCGCGGCTTACGCAGCGCGTTATGTCGCGAAAAATATCGTTGCCGCTGGCCTGGCACGCCAGTGCCAGATCCAGGTCGCCTATGCGATCGGCGTGGCCAAGCCGATGAACATCACCGTCTACACCGAAGGCACCGGCGTGATGTCTGACGACAAGCTGTCGGCCTTGGTGGCCGAGCACTTCGACTTGCGCCCCAAGGGCATCATCCAGATGCTCGATTTGCTGCGGCCGATCTACGAAAAGACGGCCGCGTACGGCCACTTCGGCCGCGACGAACCCGAGTTCGCTTGGGAGCGGACAGACAAGGTCGCCACGCTGCGGAACGCAGCAGGCCTGTGAAGCAGACAATCGCTTGGTGATCGAGCGGCCTTTGCGGTGCAGACGCTGCGCGCCGCGGCAGGGCTGTGGGCAGGCTCCCGCAGCCCGCGCCCCATATTTGAGGGGTTGACTCGATGCGACTCACAAAGCAAGCTGCTACGGAGTGTGGTCGGATCACGGCATCGCTGTGAAACGCCCGTCTCAGTCACCACCCTCTGTTTCTGAAAGGCACTTCATGACAACGACCCTTGCCGGTTCTCTTCGCATCGTCACCCTGCTCGGTCTGGCGGCGTTGTCCGCTCAGTCGCACGCGGTCACGGTGTTCTCTTCGGATTTTGAAACTGGGCTCCCTGCTTCTGTCAGCCCCGGCGCGGCCGCACTCACTGGAGTTCAAAACTTTGCGGGCTTGGGGCCCCTGGGAAATCAATTTGCTGGCAGCTTCTTGCGCAGCCCGACCGGTAACGTGGTCACTCTGTCGCTGACTGGCCTACCAATTCACAACGCGCTCAGCATCGGGTAGCTGTTCGCTGCCATCGACTCTCTGGACGGCACCGGCATTTTTCCGTCTGGCGACTTCTTCCGCATCGACGTCGATGGTGTGAACCGGTTCCGAGAGTCTTTCGCCAATGCAACGGACTCTCAAATTCAATCGTATGTCGGGCCCGTCGGCGGCGAGCTGGCACGCAAGCAGGACCTCGGATTCAGCGGGCCAGGCGGCTTTTACAGGGACAGCGCTTACGATTTCAACGTCGATGGGCGTTTCTAGAATTTCGCACACACGGCTTCATCTGTGACGATCTCGTTTTCGATCGAGGGTGCGGGTATCCAGGATCTCTCCGATGAATCCTGGGCCATAGACAACCTGGCTGTCACCGCCTTCTCAACGACACCACCCGTCCCCGAGCCGTCGACGTATGTCTTGATGCTCGCTGGACTTGGCGCAGTGGCGCTGGCCCATAAACGCAGAATTTGGTGAAGCGGAACCCGCTCAGTCTTCGAGAACGCACCTTGAGCTCGCAGGGCGTGGCGCCTGTGAGCAACGAAAGCCGCTTGACAGTCGAACGGTGGGCCAACTTTTGAGCCGCACGGCCCAATGCCTGCCGTGGGGCAAACAGCCGGTCAAGCGGCTGGGTCAACCTGGGCAATCCCACGCCGATCGCAGACCCCGGCAGGTGCTGCGGTGACAAGTCCCGCGCTCTTTTCCTACGCCGCCGTGATCGGCGCGCTGCTCGCCCTGTCTGGCGTGGGCGCACACGAGGCGGCCACCTGGGCGATGGAGGTCGCGCCAGTTTTCATCGCGCTGCCGCTGATGCTGGCCACGCACCGGCGTTTCCCTCTGACGCCGCTGCTGTATGGCCTGATCGCTTCGCACATGGTGGTGCTGATGCTCGGTGGACACTACACCTATGCCCGGGTGCCGCTGGGGTTCTGGATGGAAGAGGCGTTCGTCTTCACCCGCAACCACTACGACCGCATCGGCCACCTGATGCAGGGTTTTGTGCCGGCCATCGTGGCGCGCGAGATCCTGCTGCGCCGCACGACCTTGTCGGCGCCGACCATGCGCGGCGGCTGGCTGTTCCTGCTGGTCACCTCGATCTGCCTGGCCTTCAGCGCGCTGTACGAGCTGATCGAATGGGGTGCGGCCGAGGCGATGGGTGCCGGCGCAGAAGACTTCCTCGGCACCCAGGGCGACCCGTTCGACACCCAGAAAGACATGTTTTGCGCCTGGCTGGGCGCGATGGCGGCGCAGTGGCTGCTCGCCCGCTGGCACGACCGGCAGATCACCGCATTGCCGACTCCCGGTCAATCCTGTGCACAAACCACGCGACCGCCGCAGCCTGAGGACATTACCACCAGCTGACCGCGCCGCGGCCGATTAGAATGCGGGGATCCCGAGGAGCGTTGCAAGGCACGTCAGTGTCCTAGGCTCGGAGTTGATCATTGCAACCGCGCTCACCCGCACGATGGTTTTCGTGGGTGAGTGAGTCTGTCCAGCGACCGCGCCCTGTGACTCCGTGCGGGTTCCTCATTCATCGGAGCCTGACATGAACGCTGTATTGACACCCACCGCCGCGGCGGCCCACGACTACGCCATCGCTGATGCCTCGCAAGCCGCCTTCGGCCGCAAGGAAATCAAGATTGCCGAGACCGAGATGCCCGGTTTGATGGCGATCCGCGAAGAGTTCACAAAGAGCCAGCCACTCAAGGATGCGCGCATCACCGGCAGCATCCACATGACGATCCAGACCGCCGTGCTGGTCGAGACGCTGCAGGCGCTTGGAGCCAGCGTGCGCTGGGCCTCGTGCAACATTTATTCGACGCAAGACCATGCCGCCTCCGCACTGGTCGCGAATGGACACAACGGTGTAGGCACACCGGTCTTTGCTTACAAGGGCGAGACGCTGGCCGATTACTGGGACTACACCCACCGCATCTTCGAGTTCGGTGTGAAAGGCGCTGACGGCGAAGGCCCGAACATGATCCTCGACGACGGCGGCGATGCCACGTTGCTGATGCACCTGGGCAAGCGCGCCGAGACCGACCCTTCCGTGCTCTCCAACCCGAGCAGCGAAGAAGAAACCTGTCTGTACGCGGCCATCAAGGCCAAGCTGGCGGTGGATGCGACCTGGTACAGCCGCAAGGGTGCGCAGATCATCGGCGTGACCGAAGAAACCACCACCGGCGTGCACCGCCTGAAGGAAATGAGCGCGGCGGGCACGCTGATGTTCCGCGCGATCAACGTCAACGATTCGGTTACTAAAAGCAAGTTCGACAACCTCTACGGCTGCCGCGAATCGCTGGTCGATTCGATCAAGCGCGCCACCGACGTGATGATCGCGGGCAAGGTCGCCGTGGTGGCTGGCTACGGTGACGTGGGCAAGGGCTCGGCGCAGGCGCTGCGTGCTTTGAGCGCACAGGTCTGGGTGACCGAGATCGACCCGATCAACGCACTGCAGGCCGCGATGGAAGGCTACAAGGTCGTGACGATGGACTACGCCGCCGATAAGGCCGACATCTTCGTCAGTGCCACCGGCAACAAGCGCGTGATCACCCATGCGCACATGCTGGCGATGAAAGACGAGGCCATCGTCTGCAACATCGGCCACTTCGACAACGAGATCGACATCGCGTCGATCGAGCAGTACGAATGGGACGAGATCAAGCCGCAGGTCGATCACGTGAAATTTCCCGACGGGAAAAAAATCATCATGCTGGCCAAGGGCCGCTTGGTGAACCTGGGTTGCGCCACCGGCCACCCAAGCTTCGTGATGTCGGCCAGCTTCGCCAACCAAACGATCGCGCAGATCGAACTCTTTACCAAGAGCGGCCAGTACGAAAACGGCCAAGTCTATGTGCTGCCGAAGCACCTCGACGAGAAGGTCGCGCGCTTGCACTTGAAGAAGGTGGGTGCGATGCTGACCGAGCTGTCTACCGAGCAAGCCGACTACATCGGCGTGTCGAAGGCCGGCCCGTACAAGCCCGATACCTACCGGTATTGAGCTGCATTGCGTGCTGATCAGTTGCTTTTACAACGCGGCCTCGCGCCCACGAGATCGGCCGCGCAGCGGTTGATCGACCGGGGCGGCGTGCGCTGGCTCGGCCCGAAGGGCTGGGCCGTGCCGCGCAAGGCGGGCGAAGACCTGCCAGAGGGCTGCCAAATCGAAGTCACCAATGACGCCGAGCTGCGCTTCGTGTCGCGCGGCGGGCTGAAGCTGGAGGCCGCGCTTGAGCGTTGTGGGTTCTCAGTCGCCGGTGCCAAGGGCCTCGATGCCGGGCAAAGCACGGGCGGTTTCACCGACCTGCTGTTGCACCGCGGCGCGGCCCGTGTGGTCGGCATCGAGGTCGGCCACGGCCAGTTGCATCCGCGGCTGATCGCTGATCCGCGCGTCGAATGCCATGAAGGCGTCAATGCCCGCGACGTGGCCGGCAGCGCCTTTGCCGCGGCGCATGCCGAAGGCTTGTTCGATGTCGTCGTCGGCGACCTGTCCTTCATCTCGTTGACGCTGGTGCTGCCGACGCTGAAGCGGTATCTCGCGCCAAACGGGAACCTGCTGATGCTGGTGAAGCCGCAGTTCGAGTTGCAGCCCGAACACATCGGCAAGGGCGGCATAGTCAAGAACCCGCGCAGCTTCCAGGAGGTCGAGACGCGCATCCGTGCGGCCTGCGCCGAACACGGCCTGAAGGTGCGCGACTATTTCCAGAGCGCGGTGACCGGCACCGGCCACGGCGTCACCGCAGGCAACATTGAATTCTTCGTGTGGGCGCAGCCCATCACCTGAACGCTGCTGAATCACCATGAGCAACAAACTTCCGCTGAGCCTTGAATTTTTCCCGCCGAAGACGCCCGAAGGCGTGGCTAAGCTGGCATCCGTGCGGCAACAGCTGTACGGCTTGAAGCCGGATTTTTGTTCCGTGACCTACGGCGCTGGCGGCGGCACGCAAGACGGCACGCTGGCCACCGTGCGGGCAATCCAGGCTGAGCACATCGAAGCCGCGCCGCACTTCTCGTGCATCGGCGCCAGCGCCAGCGGGGTGCGCGAGCAGCTCGCGCAGGTCAAGGCCGCGGGCCTGCGCCGCATCGTCGCGCTGCGCGGCGACCTGCCCAGCGGCGACGGCCGAACCGGCGAATTCCGCTACGCCAGTGACCTGGTCGCGTTCATCCGCCCGGAGACCGGCGACCACTTCCACATCGAGGTCGGGGCCTACCCTGAGATGCACCCGCAGGCCGCGTCGCCGCAGGCCGACCTGCAGGCTTTCGCCACCAAAGTGAAGGCAGGCGCCAACAGCGCGATCACGCAGATGTTCTTCAATACCGACGCCTACTTCCGCTTTGTCGATGACGCGCATGCGCTGGGTGCCGACATCCCGGTGGTGCCCGGCATCATGCCGATCACCAACGCCAGCGGCATCATGCGGTTCGCCGATGGCTGCGGCACCGAGATCCCTCGCTGGATGCGACTGCGGCTCGCGGGCTTCGGCGACGATGCGGAATCGATCCGCGCCTTTGGCCTCGATGTGATCACCGACCTGTGCGACCAGCTGCGCACCGCCGGAGTGCCCGGCCTGCATTTCTACACGATGAACCAGTCGGCCGCGGTGCTAGAGATCTGCAAGCGACTGGGACTGTAGCGGCGGAGCGTCTGGTTGCGGCCGCGACGGTGAGAATGCGAGCTGTCACTGGAAAGCACGCCCATGTCGATCGTCCCGCCCTACATCGCTCCCAGCCACTTCGACGATGCCGACGCAGCCTTGGCCCATGTGCGCGGCATCTACGACAGCAATGTGGCGCATCTGCGCGATGCGCTCGGGCGTTTCGTTGCCGGTGAGGCACTGGCCGCGCGCGTACGGGCGTGCTATCCGTATGTGCGGGTGCGCACCGACACCGTCGCACGCGCTGATTCTCGGCTGAGCTACGGCTTCGTTGCGGGTCCAGGCCTGTTCGAGACGACGCTGACGCGGCCGGATTTGTTCGGCGATTACTACCGCCAACAGTTTGAGCTGCTGCGGCGCAACCACCAGGTGTCAATCGAGATCGGTACCAGCGCGCAGCCGATCCCGGTGCATTTCTCGCTGGCCGAGCACGACCACCTCGAAGGCTCGCTCGACCCGGCACGCCGCCTGTTGATGCGCGACCTGTTCGACTTGCCTGACCTGGCCGCGATGGACGACGGCATTGCCAACGGCACCCATGAACCCGCGCCCGGCAAAGACGGCAAGGTCAGGCAGCCGCTGGCGCTGTTCACTGCGCCACGCGTCGACTACTCGCTGCACCGGCTGCGCCACTACACCGGCACCGCGCCCGATCATTTCCAGAACTTCGTGCTGTTCACCAACTACCAGTTCTACATCGACGAGTTCATGCGCTTGGGCCACGCGGCGATGAACGATCCGACCAGTGCGTACACCGCGTTCGTCGAACCGGGCGGCGTGATCACGCGGCGGGTCGGGCTGCCGGCCCAGGCGGGCGATGAACTCGGCACACCACCGCCGCGGCTGCCGCAGATGCCGGCCTACCACCTGCTGCGCGATGACCGCGCAGGCATCACGATGGTCAACATCGGCGTCGGCCCGTCGAACGCGAAGACCATCACCGACCACATCGCGGTGCTGCGCCCGCATGTGTGGATCATGCTGGGCCACTGCGCCGGGCTGCACACCACGCAGCAGCTGGGCGACTATGTGCTGGCGCACGGCTATGTGCGCGAAGACCATGTGCTCGACGAAGAGCTGCCGCTGTGGGTGCCGATCCCGCCGCTGGCCGAGGTGCAGGTGGCACTGGAAGCCGCGGTGGCTGAAGTAACGCAGCTGCAAGGCTATGAGCTCAAACGCATCATGCGCACCGGCACGGTGGCCAGCACCGACAACCGCAACTGGGAGCTGCTGCCTTCGCACCATGTGGCGACGACGCCGGACCGCCGCTTCAGCCAAAGCCGCGCGGTGGCGCTCGACATGGAAAGCGCCACCATCGCCGCCAACGGCTTCCGCTTTCGTGTGCCCTACGGCACGCTGCTGTGCGTCAGCGACAAGCCACTGCACGGCGAGATCAAACTGCCCGGCATGGCCAACCACTTCTACCGCGCGCGGGTCGATCAGCACCTGCGCATCGGCATCCGTGCGCTCGAGTTGCTGCGCGAACAAGGCTTCGACCAGCTGCACAGCCGCAAGCTGCGCAGCTTTGCCGAAGTGGCGTTCCAGTGATGGCGCGTTGCTGCAGATGAGTGATTCGGCCGTGCCAACGCCAACGATCGCGCTGCACAATGTGGTCAAGCGCTACGCCAGTGGCACGGTGGCCTTGCAGGGCCTCTCGTTCGACGTTGGCGCGCGGGAGTTCGTCTCGCTGCTCGGGCCTTCGGGCTGCGGCAAGAGCACGGTGCTGCGGCTGGTCGCCGGGCTCGATGCGGCGACCAGCGGGCACATCGCCTCGCCCGCTCTCGGCAGTGACACCAAACGCGACACCGCCTTCGTGTTTCAGGATCCAACGCTGATGCCCTGGGCCAGCGTTTTCGACAACGTGTGGCTGCCATTGCGGCTGGCCGGCCGATCGAAAGCCGATGCGGCACAAGAGGTGCAGCGGGTGCTGGCGTCGGTCGGCCTCGCCGATTTCGAAGCAGCCTTTCCGGCCGAGCTGTCCGGCGGCATGCGCATGCGCAACTCGATCGCCCGCGCACTCGTCACGCAGCCGCGCGTGCTGCTGATGGACGAACCGTTCGCCGCGCTCGACGAGATCACCCGTCAGCGGCTCAATGCCGACCTGCTGGCGTGGTGGCAATCGAACGCGCTGGCGGTGCTGTTCGTCACCCACAGCGTGTTCGAGGCGGTGTTTCTGAGCCAGCGCGTGCTGGTGATGGGTGCGCGACCGGGACGCATCGTGGCTGAGGTCGTCATTGACGAGCCCGCACCGCGCACCGCCGAATTCCGCACCTCGCAACGCTACGCGCAAGCCTGCCGTGCGGTGACGCAAGCGCTGGAAGCCGCCTCGGTGGCCAACGGGCTCAGCGCGTGAGGCGATGGCTGCCGCTGCTGAGCGTGAT
>JANPNF010000437.1:0-9277 GCA_031427315.1 Burkholderiales bacterium
CAAGGTGCGGTGATCGCAAGCTTCGCCGAGCGCCGCGCCGAGATCGTTCGTCAGCTGCAAGCCGCTGCCGCCAAGCAAGGCCTCACGCCGATAGACGACGATGCGCTGCTCGACGAGGTCACTGCGCTGGTCGAGCGGCCGAATGTGCTGCTGGGCCGCTTCGAGGAAGCGTTTCTCGACGTGCCTCAGGAATGCCTGATCCTGACGATGAAGGCGAACCAGAAATACTTCCCGCTGTTGGATGTGGGAGGAAAGCTGACGAATCAATTCCTGATCGTCAGCAACATCAGCCCTGCCGATCCGAGCGCGGTGATCGGCGGCAACGAGCGCGTGGTGCGCCCTCGCTTGGCCGACGCGAAATTTTTCTTCGACCAGGACCGCAAGAAAACACTCGCCTCGCGCGTCGATGGCCTGGCCAAGGTGGTCTATCACAACAAGCTGGGCAGCCAGCGTGATCGCGCCGAGCGTGTGCGCGCCATCGGCCACGCCATCGTCAACCAGCTGCGCATGGCCACGCTGCCCTACACGGTGGACGCGCAAGACGAATTCGCCGTGCTCGACAGCAAGGTCCAAGAAGCTGCGCTGCTGGCGAAGACCGATCTGCTGACCAACATGGTCGGCGAGTTCCCCGAACTGCAGGGCGTGATGGGCGGCTACTACGCGCGCCACGAGGGCCTGCGCGACGGCGTGGCCATCGCAATCGAAGACCACTACAAGCCCCGCTTCGCCGGCGACACGCTGCCGCGTAACCACACCGGCACAGTGCTGGCACTGGCCGACAAGCTGGAAACAATGGTCGGTCTGTTTGGCATCGGCCAGCTGCCCACCGGCGACAAGGACCCGTTCGCCCTGCGCCGCCATGCGCTGGGCGTGATCCGCATCCTGACTGAGAAGAACCTGCCGCTGGACCTGCCCGCGCTGCTGCAAGGCACGCTCCCGGCGTTCGGCGAACTGATCACCGACCCCACCGAGGCGCTGCTGGGCTTCTTCAACGACCGCTTGGCCGTCAACCTCCGCGACCAGGGCCACAGCGCGCAGGAAGTTGACGCAGTGCTGGCCTTGGCGCCGACGCGGCTTGGCGATCTGCCGCGCCGTCTGGCCGCGGTGCGCGCCTTCGCCGCGCTGCCGGAAGCCGCTTCGCTGGCCGCCGCCAACAAGCGGGTCGGCAACATCCTGAAGAAGGTCGACGGCGCCGTGCCCACCACGGTCGATGGCGCGCTGTTGCGCGAACCCGCCGAGCAGGCGTTGGCGCAGGCTTTAGCCACCGTGCGGCCACAAGCCGACAGCCTGTTCGACCAGCACGACTACACCGCCTCGCTGCAAGCCCTGGCGGCTTTGAGGGCGCCGGTCGATGCCTTCTTCGAGTCGGTGATGGTCAACGCCGAAGACGCCGCGCTGCGCGCCAACCGTCTGGGCCTGCTGGCCCAGCTGCACGCCGCGATGAACCGCATGGCCGACCTGTCGAAGCTGGCCGCCTGAGATGAAGCCTGCCGTGTCGACGGCAGCTTTCGGCGCGTTGGCTGCCTTCGTTCGCAGCAGGCCTCGGTCTGTGCAAGAGCGGTGGCAGTTGATGAAGAGCGTTGAAGGCAACGGTGGCTCTCTGCCGAGGATGCCGGGTGACTGCCGTAGCGAAGTAAAGGAGGAGGGCCGAATCGACTCGATTCGCAGCGCCTGGGCAATAACCCGGCCCGGGGGACATGAGCGGAGCCGGTCACCCGGTAGCCTCGGCTCGCGCAAAGCACCGTAGAAAGCTGAGATGTCTCCGACAACGTTCAAGCTCGTGATCCTCGACCGCGACGGCACGGTCAATGAAGACCGTGACGACTACGTCAAGTCGCCCGATGAATGGGAGCCGCTGCCCGGCGCGCTGGAAGCCATCTCGCGGCTGAACCACGCGGGCTGGCACACGGTGCTGGCGACCAACCAGTCGGGCCTCGGGCGCGGGCTGTTCGACATGGCTTCGCTCAACGAGATCCAGCTGAAGATGAACCACGCGCTGGCGGCCCAGGGCGGCCGCATCGATGCGGTGTTCTTCTGCCCGCACGTCCCCGACGACCACTGCGATTGCCGCAAGCCGAAGCCGGGTTTGATGCAGCAGATTGCCGAGCGCTTCGGCGTGTCGCCGGGCAACACGCCGATGGTCGGCGACACCCTGCGCGACATGCAGGCCGGCCTGGCCGCTGGCTGCCCCACGCACCTGGTGCTGACCGGCAAGAGCGCAGGCCTGACGGGCCAGGCGCTGGCCGAGTTGCTCGCCGCCGTGCCCGGCACCCGTGTGCACGCCGATCTGTCAGCCTTCGCCGACTGGTGGATTCGCCAACACCGCAGCCAACACCGCAGCCAGCAACACGGCCCACGCGGCGATGGTGACGATACCGATTCGGGCGCTGGGGAACTGCTCTGATGCAACGCATGGTCTGGGCGCTGCGGTCGTACCTGTTTTTGGCCTACATGGCGGTGAGCGTGGTGCCGTGGGCCACGGTGGTGTTGATCGTGTCGATCTTCACCCGCGGCGACCGCGTCTACTGGCTGTGCGCCGGTTGGCTGACGCATTCGATTGCCGCCGCGCGCGTGATCTGCGGCGTTCGCCACCGCATGCACGGCCTGGACAATTTGGCCGAGGCGAACCGCGCGCCGGCCGTGATCGTGCTGCCGAAACACCAGTCGACCTGGGAAACGTTTGCCTTTCCTGGCCTGATGCCGCACCCGCTGGCTTACGTGTTCAAGCGCGAGCTGCTCTACATCCCTTTTTTCGGCTGGGCGATGGCGCGCATGGACATGATCCACATCGACCGCGCCCGGCGCTCGGAAGCCTGGCGGCGGGTGGCCGAGCAGGGTGCGCATCACATGAAACACGGTGCCTGGGTCATCATGTTTCCCGAAGGCACCCGGGCCGCACGCGGACAGCAAGAAGAGTACAAATCCGGCGGCACGCGGCTGGCCGTCACCACCGGCGCCTCGGTGTTGCCGATTGCGGTGACCTCGGCGCGCTGCTGGCCGCGCAAGACCTTCACGCTGCGCCCCGGGGTGATCGATGTGTCGGTGGGCCCGCTGCTGTCGTCGGTGGGCAAGCGGCCCGACGTTCTGATGCGCGAGGTCGAGACCTGGATCGAAGCCGAGATGCGGCGGCTCGATCCTGAGGCCTATGCGGGCGAGGCCCCGCGCGCGGCCGCAGCACCTTCTGCCGCGCTGCCGCCGGGCGGCAGCGCGACCGAGTCGTAGACCGCGCCCGATGGCTGCCCCCCGTCGCACCGACCCAGCGCAGTTGTCGCTGTTCGTTGCGCCCGAGCCGACCGCATCGAAGCCGATGCGGTCAACATCGCAGGCGCCTGCAGCGCCCACCACACCGACGCCCTCGTTGGACAGCACCGCCCTCGCCCCGTCGGCCTTTCGCCACCCGCAGGCCACGCGCGAAATCGTGCTCAGTGGCCACACCGTGGGCTATGCGCTCAAGCGTGTGCGCCGCAGCAGCATCGGCTTCATCGTCGGCACCGAGGGCCTGTGCGTCAATGTGCCGAGCTGGGTCGGGGCGCGCGACATCGAAACGGCGTTGCACGAGAAGGCGAACTGGATCCTGGGCAAGCTGCACCAGCAGCAGGAGCGCGGCCGGCGCCTGCAATCGGCACGTGTCGATTGGCGCGATGGCGTCACGATCCCGTTCCTCGGCCAGACGGTAATGGTCGTGCTCGATGCGCGGGCCGGCATCACGCCGTCGGGCGCGGTGCTCGATGCAGGCGCAGGCAACGGCTCTCCCTGCCGCTTGCACACCGGGCTGCCCTCGAACGCCGCGCCCGAACAGATCCGCGACACGGTGCAGAGCTGGCTGCAACGCCAGGC
Organism: Burkholderiales bacterium; assembly: GCA_031427315.1. GTDB lineage: Bacteria > Pseudomonadota > Gammaproteobacteria > Burkholderiales > Burkholderiaceae_C > PBB1. The sequence goes on from JANPNF010000437.1 coordinate 3,838, forward strand.
GAAGCGCGTCTTTGCCGAGCGCTGCGAGCACTACGCCGCACAGCTGGGCGTGCGCTACCGCCGGCTCAGCCTGTCGTCGGCACAGACACGCTGGGGCAGCGCCAGCGCCGATGGCTCGATTCGCCTGAGCTGGCGGCTGATCCATTTCGGGCTGCCCTCGATCGACTACGTCGTCGCCCACGAGCTGGCCCACCTGCGCGAAATGAACCACAGCCCGCGCTTCTGGGACGTGGTGCGGTCGGTCGTGCCCGACTACCAGCGCACCCGCGAGGTACTGAAGACCGACGTGCTGCCGATCTTCGATTGACGCCTGCCGGTCAAGTGCCGGTCAGCAAAAAGCGATACACCCCCTGCTCGCACCGGCGCTGCAACCGATCCTCACGCCACAACGCATTCAGGTGCGCGATCGACTCGCCCATCGCGAAGGTGGCCTGGTGCACATCGAGGAGGCGCTTGAACGACATCAGCAGCAGCTCGGCCGCGGTGCACGGCGCCTGCGCGCAGGCGGCGCGGGTGGGATCGTCGGCAATGCCGCCGTCGACCACCGTGCAGCCCTGCAGCGGCCCGTCGGGACTGTCAATGTTGTCGCGCAGCAGCCAGAGGTTGACGTGGTTGAGCGCGAACGGCAGCGGCATGCGCAGCCAGCGCACGCCGGACGCCACGCCCATGGTGTATCCCAGGGCGGGTAACGCGTCGGCCCAGGGGTAGTCCGGTTCTTGCTGAGACTGATTTATATCGAGTGACTTTCGGTCGATAGACTTGGTGTCTTCCCAGTGTCGATAACTTATGTCCAGCGAACTGAACGAACTTTTTGAGAGCAACCGGATGTGGGCGCGCGCCACGGAAGAACGCACACCCGGTTTTTTCACCAACCTGCTCAACCAACAGGCGCCTCAGTATTTGTGGATCGGTTGCGCCGACAGCCGGGTGCCGGCCAATGAACTGGTCGGCCTGGCGCCCGGCGAGCTGTTCGTGCACCGCAACGTTGCCAATGTAGTTGCGCATTCCGATTTGAACTGCCTCTCTGTGGTGCAGTACGCGACCGACATGCTGAAGGTGCGGCACATCATCATCGTCGGCCATTCTGGCTGTGGTGGCGTCGCGGCATCGCTGCACAACCTGCGGGTCGGCATCGCCGACAACTGGATTCGCTACGTACAAGACGTGCGCAACCAGCATCAGGAATGGCTCGACACGGTCGACGAAGCGCAGCGTGTCGACGCCTTGTGCGAGCTGAATGTGATCGAGCAGGCGCGCAACATCTGCCAGACCACGGTGGTGCAAGACGCCTGGGCGCGCGGGCAAGAACTGGTGGTGCACGGCTGGTTCTACGGCCTGTACAACGGCCTGCTGGAGGATCTGAAGATGACGGTATCCGGGCCCGAGCGTGTGCGTGAGGCGTACGAGACAGCGCTGGCCGCCGTTCATGCGCGCCGCGGTCCGGCCATTCCCTCTGCGCTCAACGGCGCACCTTGATGCCGCACACGGCTTTCCCGGTGGCCCTGACCGATCCGCACGCGCTCGATCTGGCGCGGGCGATGCTGGACGGCTTCAATCGCCACTACCGCCTGTTTCGCGAAGCCAGTGCCGCGGCCAAGCAGCGCTTCGAAGCGGCCGACTGGCACGGTCAGCAACGCTCGCAGCGCGAACGCATCGAGTTCTACGACAAGCGGGTCCACGAGGCGGCCGAGCGCCTGCAATCGGAATTCAAGGCGGGCGAGCTGAGTGCGGAGCTGTCGCAGCAGTTCAAGCTGCACTACGTTGGGCTGTTGATTAACCACCATCAGCCCGAACTGGCCGAGACGTTTTTCAACTCGGTCACCACGAAGATCCTGCATCGCCGCTACTTCAACAACGACTTCATCTTCGTGCGCCCAACGGTGTCGACCGAGTACATCGAGGTCGACGACCCGGCGTCGCAGCCGACTTACCACGCGTATTACCCGACAAAAGACACGCTGCGAGCAGTGTGGCGGCGCATCGTCGATCACTTCGATTTGCAGCGCCCGTTTGAAGACCTCGACCGCGACCTCGACAACGTGCTGGCGGCGGTGGAAGCCGAGCTGGGCAACTACACGCCACGCGCCAATTTCCAGATCCAAGTGCTGAGCTCGCTGTTCTTTCGCAACAAGGGCGCGTACCTCGTTGGCAAGGTCATCAACGGCTACCGCGAATTGCCGTTCGCCCTGCCGATCCTGCACACCGAGGCAGCTGTGCTCGCCATCGACACGGTGCTGTTCGGCGAGGAGGAGTTGCTGCTGCTGTTCAGCTTCGCCCGCGCCTACTTCATGGTCGACATGGAGGTGCCTTCGGCTTACGTGCATTTTTTACGCACGCTGATGCCACGCAAACCTCGCAGCGAGATCTACAGCGCCATCGGCCTGCAAAAGCAAGGCAAGAACCTGTTTTACCGAGATTTTCTCGCGCACCTGCGGCATTCATCGGATCAGTTCCGCATCGCGCCCGGCATCAAGGGCATGGTGATGCTGGTGTTCGATTTGCCTTCGTTTCCCTATGTCTTCAAGGTCATCAAGGATTTCTACCCGCCGCCGAAAGACACCACGCGCGAGTTGATCCAATCCAAGTACCTTCTGGTCAAGCAGCACGACCGCGTGGGCCGCATGGCCGACACGCTGGAGTACAGCAATGTCGCCTTCCCACGCGCGCGCTTCGATGACGAGTTGGTCGCCGAGCTGCGGAAGTTTTGCGCCAGCCTACTTGAAGAAGATGGCGACGAGCTGGTGATCCGCCACGCCTACATTGAGCGGCGCATGATCCCGTTGAACATCTACCTTCAGGAAGCCTCGCCCGAGCAGATTGAGCAGGCGGTGATCGAATACGGCAATGCGATCAAGGACCTGGTGTCGGCCAACATCTTCCCCGGTGACATGCTGTGGAAGAACTTCGGCGTCACGCGCCACGGCAAGGTGGTTTTCTACGATTACGACGAAATCGAGTACATCACCGACTGCAACTTTCGCCGGGTGCCCGAGCCGCGCAACGAGGAGGAAGAGATGTCCGGTGAGGTTTGGTACCACGTTGGCCCGAAGGATGTGTTCCCGGAAACCTTTGCGCCCTTCCTGCTTGGCAACGCCGCAGTGCGCCAGGTGTTCATGAAGCACCATGCCGATTTGCTGGACGCCACCTTCTGGCAGGAGCACAAAGACCGCATCCTGGCGGGCCACGTGCATGATGTCTTTCCGTATGAAACCGCCAAGCGCTTCGAACGCCGCCGGCCTGCCCTCCCCATTGCCCACTAATTCCCAACCCGATCCCTGCAGATGAACGACATGAGCCCACTGGTAGTTGCAGGAGAGAGAACTGTGAAGACCTTGCGCTACACGCGTGAAGACATCGCGCTGTTCGCTCGCCTCAGCGGCGACGAGAACCCGCTGCACACCGATACCGCGGTGGCACAGCGGGCACGCTTCGGCGAAATCATCGCCAGCGGCCAGCACACCAGCGCTCACCTGATGGGCATGCTGGCCACGCATTTCTCACGCGATGACGACGGCATACGGCGCGAGATGCTGTGCCTGAACATGAACTTCGCCTTCAAGGGCCCAGTATTCGCCGACCAGGACATCACGCTGCAGTGGCAGGTCTCCAGCGTCGAACCCAAGGACAAGCTGCAGGGCCTGCTGGTGCATCTGAACGGCACCGCATCGATCGGTCGAGGCAAACCGGCACTGATCGCACGCGGCACGATCCTCGTGAAAGAGCTCGCAGCGTGAGACAACGCGCAGCCAAGCTGCAGCGCCTGCGACCAGCCCCGTGAGAGCGCTGCCGCTTGATCGCGCGCTGCGGGCCTGGTTGCAGTCGGACGGCTCGCTGAGCCGGCGGCTCTCGCTGTCATTCGGCGGCTTCGAGGTGCAGGTGCTGGGCCAAGGAACGGCGCCGGCCACGAACGATGAGCTGGTGCTGCTGCGCCAACAAGGTGTGAGTGGTGCCCGCGTGCAGCGTTGCCATGTTCGCGAAGTCGTGTTGTGGGGCGACGGGCGGCCGCTCGTCCATGCACGCTCGGTGCTGCCGGCGGTGCACGCCCGGCTGACCTGGCGGGCCGTGCGCGGGCTGGGTCAGCGACCTCTGGCCGATCTGCTGTTCGGGCTGCGCGCTGCGCACTGCACGCGACTGGGTGCCCGGTGCATGGTGCCGCTGCAAGCCCGTCGGTTAGGCGGCCGGCTGGGCTGGGCAGATCACCCCTTGTGGTCTCGGCGCTCGGTGTTCACCCGCCGTGGCGTGCCGCTGCTGCTCACCGAATGGTTCGCCCCCGCGGTGCGCGACCACACACCCGGCCTCAACGCCAGCACCAGCACCAGCACCAGCACCCGCGGGAAACGGCGCAACAGTCGATGCTGCACCAGGCGCTAGTCAACGGTCGCTCGGGCATGTATAGTGTGTATTAAGTATGTTAATCGTACACATTATGCGAACCAACATCGTTATTGATCCCGGCTTGCTTGACGCCGCGATGCGTGCTGGCCCTTACAAGACCAAAAAAGATGCCGTGGAGGCCGGCTTGAAACTGCTGGCGCGCCAGGCGGCGTACCGCGAGATCCTGCGCTGGGAAGGCCAACTGCCGTGGGATACCGACAGCTCCACGGCCACGGTATTGACCACGGGTGAGGCGGCTACGGCGGCACCGCCATTGGCAGTTCATGAAAGTTCCCGGCCCCGCCGCCAACGTCCGGCAGGTTGAAATGACCCACCCGAAATGACCCCCCCGAAGCGCTGCCATGGTCGTCGTTGATTCCAGCGTCTGGATCGATTTCTTCAATGGCGCGCCAAACCACGCGCATGAGGCGCTGCGCCGCCTGCTCGCCGATGGCGAGGTCGAGATCGTCGTGCCGGACTTGGTGCTGTTCGAGGTTATGCGCGGCTTTCGCAGCGAACGTGACTACCGCCAGGCCGAGCGCCTGATGCTGTCGATGACGATCGAGGCGAGCGGCGGCGAAGCGCTGGCATTGGCCGCCGCGCAGCACGACCGCGCGCTGCGCGCCTCGGGGTACACGATCCGCAGCGGCATCGACGTGCTGATCGCCGCCTTCTGCATCGAGCACGATCAGGCGCTGCTGCACCGCGACGCCGACTTCACGGCGTATGAACGCGTGCGCGGCCTGCGCGTCTGGCGACATTGACGATGCTGATGCCGCCGCTCGACACCCCCCAGCTGCTGGCGATCGCCGCCGCACTCGGTTGGGCCAGCGGGTTGCGTTTGTATGCGGTCTTGTTTCTGACCGGCCTGGCAGGCCGCCTGGGCTGGGTCGAGCTGCCGGGCGGGCTTGTGTTGCTGCAGCAACCGCTGATGCTGTCGGCCAGCGGATTCATGTTGTTTGTGGAGTTCTTCGTCGACAAAATCCCGGGCGTCGATTCGCTGTGGGACCTGGTGCACACGCTGGTGCGCATCCCGGCCGGCGCTGCGCTGGCAGCGGCAGTGTTC
>JANPNF010000438.1:0-3627 GCA_031427315.1 Burkholderiales bacterium
CGAAGGATTGCCGGAATCGGACATCTGACGCTGCGCCGGGTCCAGCGTCGACACGAAGCCGATGCCGGAGCCTTCGCCGTTCAGATAGTCGTAGCCCCATTTCCACTGCATGCCGGTGGCTTTGATCGTCAGGTCGGCCGAACTGGTGTCCTTCATCGCGACGACCACCTTGGTGGCTGGCAAGGCCATGCCAATGACGATGATGAACGGCACGATGGTCCAGATGATTTCGACTGTGGTGCTCTCGTGGAAGTTCGCTGACTTGGCGCCCTTCGATTTGCGATGCATCAGGATCGAATAGAACATCACCCCGAAGACGCCGAGAAAAATCACCGTGCAAATGATCAGCATGAAGTAGTGCAACCAGCGCTGGTCCTCGGCAATCTTTGTGACCGCGGGGTGCAGGTCGAGCTGGTTGACTGCGGGGCCGCCCGGCAGATCGTTGGTCGCTGAAGCCAGCGTCGAGACCACCCACAAGCTCGCGCCCAATACCGCCTGCGAGGCCTTCGTGGAAATTGCTTTCATCGTGTTCATCATGACTGCTCTTGTTGTCAAAGCTCTGCCGGTGGCAAAGCACCTTGCGGCCGCAAGCGCGCCAGCCGAACCGCATGCCGCAGCTCATTGGCCAGTTGTCGCCTCAATTCAGGGCGCACGAAGCGCCCGACTTCAATCCGCCTGCCCTGCCCGAAGACTTCGATCAGCGATTCATCCCCGGTCACCGGCTCCACGCTGACCCATTCGGGCGCGAATTCGGCCGTCTCGACCGTGGTGCCCGATGTATGTGCCACGGTCAGCATGCCCTTGCGCAGCGCAATATTTTCATGGTCTGCAGCGTGCCGCGAATAGACCAACAGCGCGGTGCCTACGGCGGCCAGCTCCAACCACGCAAACGCCATAATTAAGGTGGCGCCCTGCCACCAAAAATAGGCCGCAATCGTCAACGACAAGGCGCACAGCGCGCCAAACGTCGCGAACACTTGTTGCGGCGCCATCGAGCAATTGCGCTTGAGCAACCACTCGACCGACCACTCGCTCACAGACGGATCACTTTCTTTTCCGAAGCGCCATGCCGAAGGCAGCGCGGACGCGCCTGCAGGTTGGTTATAGGAACAAGTGGACATCTCGAAGTAACGACTCAACGACTGGGGGCGAGGCAAGATCAACGGGGCGGGGAGATGCCCGCGCAACCGATGCATGCATACATGCGTACCTCAACTTCTCGTATCGATGAGTTTATACGACCGCAAGGCCCAAGCTCAAACGACGGTCTTCCGGGAAGAGTGCAAAAGGCGTCGCATTTCGGCCAACGGAACCTGGGTTTGGGCGGGTGCGGGCATCTTCGCTTCGGCCTTGAAAGCATGGCCGTAAACGATCTCGAAGGTCAACGCGTAGCGGCCGCTGCTGTCTCGCAAGGGCTCGAGCGCCGCATGCAAGGCGGCTTGCCAGCGCGGTGTGCGCAAGCCCGGGTACCGATCGGGCAGCACATTGCCACCGAGCAGGCGCAGGTCCTTGCAGAGCGCAGACGCGGTGTCCCAGTGCACGGTCAGGCGCTCCTGGTCCATCACAGGGTCTGCAAAGCCGGCATGCAGCAGCATGTCGCCGAGGTCATGCATGTCAACAAACGCGATGGTCGGTGCGGGCCACTGCAAGCGCGCATACAACGCGGTCAGCTCGCACACGGTGTCCGGCCCCAGGCAAGAGAACATCACGAAGCCGCCGGGCGACAACATCCGCTGCCAGTGCTGCATCAGCGCGGGCGGATCGGCAACGCCGTGCAGCACCATGTTTGCCCACACGAGTTGAGCCTCGCCGGGCGTCGTCGAGGCCAGGATCACCTCGGCCGCGGGTGCGGTCCAGCGCCGGGGGGTCCACCACGGCGCACGCAGCAATTGGCGGCTGCGTTCGACCAGCCTGTCACTGGGCTCGACGGCGATCAACTGAGCCTCTGGAAAGGTCGTCGCCAAGCGTTGCGCGCTGGCGCCGAGAAACGACGACCAGTCGACGATGCGGCGCGGCGGCGTCTTGAACAGCAGCAGCCGCTCGGCCATGCGCCCGGCGATGTCGGCGTGCAGCCACGGTGGGGCGGTCTGCCGCGCCAGACGCCGCTGCACGGCCGCGACCGCGGTCTCGTCGATCGATCGCATCACCTCGCCGCTGACTGCCATCGCGCCAGTATATTGACGGCGTGTTCATGCAGACCGAACCTTCACACCCGGCGCGGCCTGCGCCGTGGCATCGCTGGCCCAGCCAGTGCGCGGTGTGTCACGGCTGGGGTGCTGGGCGCATCTGCCGTCAATGCACGGCACGCTTTGCGGCACCCATCGAGCGCTGTCGGCGTTGTGCGGTCAGCGTAACGGCCGGTGTGGCCGAGTGCGGGCAGTGCGTACGCTCGCCGCCGCGCTTCGAACGCGCCATCGCGGCGGTCGATTACACACATCCCTGGGACCAGCTGATCAGCGATTTCAAATACCGCGGCGGGCTCGATCTCAGCGAGGCGCTGGGCGACCTGTTGATGAACGCTCATCAGAACCTCGCAGGCGATGTACCGGATTGGCTGCTGCCGGTGCCGCTCGGCGCGCAGCGCTTGCGCGAACGCGGCTACAACCAGTCGTGGGAGTTGGCCCGCCGCTGTGCCCGGCGGCTCGGCTGCCGAACCGACTCGGCCATGCTGCTGCGCATCCGGGAAACGCCCCACCAGCTGTCGCTGCCGCGCGAACGCCGCTTGGCCAATGTGCGCGGCGCGTTCGCCATCGAGCCGGCACGGCGCACCGAGGTGGTCGGCCGCCGCATCGCGTTGATCGACGACGTGATGACCACACAGGCCACCGCCGACGAGCTGAGCCGGGTGCTGCTCGATGCCGGCGCGCAGTCGGTGCAGGTGTGGGTGGTGGCCCGCACCCCGGCACCACAGCACTGACATGTTTAACATCGTTTTGGTGCACCCCGAGATCCCGCCGAACACCGGCAACGTGATCCGTCTGGCCGCCAACACCGGCTGCGCGCTGCACCTCATCGAGCCGCTGGGTTTCTCAATGGACGACAAGCTGTTGCAGCGCGCCGGGCTCGACTACCACGAGCACGCGCGGGTGCAGCGCCATGCGTCCTGGGACCGGTTCGTCGAGGCCATGCAGCCCGATCCGGCCCTCTGAATCGCCTTCACGACGCGCGGCCGCCAGACGCCTTCCGCCATCGCCTGGCAAGCCGGTGACTGGCTGGTGTTCGGCTCAGAGACCGCTGGCTTGCCCGCGGAACTGCGGGATGCCTTCGCCGACAGCCGGCGCGTCAGGCTACCGCTGCTGCCCGGCCAGCGCAGCCTGAACCTGAGCAATGCGGTGGCCGTTGCCGTGTTCGAGGCGTGGCGCCAAAACGGCTACGCCGGCGGCGCTTGACGCGGCACCGTCGAAGGCTCAGCGCTCGGCGCGCGGGCCGCGACCCATCAGTTGCTCGACGCCATCGCGCGGCGTGGCGCGCCCTTCCAGCACCGCCACCACCGCGGAAGTGATCGGCATCTCGACCCCCAAGGTCTGCGCGCGCCGGAGCACGGTGGCCGCACTGAGCACGCCTTCGGCCACGTGGCCAAGCTCGGCCACGATCTGCGCCACCGGCTGGCCTCGCGCCAACAGCAAT
>JANPNF010000439.1:0-4929 GCA_031427315.1 Burkholderiales bacterium
CTGGAAACCGATCCGGTGCGGTGCAAGGCGTTCCGGCCGAAATCGGCGCTGCGGCCAGTGCCGCGGTGATCGGCGTTATTTGACGAGTTGGCTCAGCGCCGCGGCATCGAACTGGTCAGTGGTCTGGGCATCGGGCGGCACGCAGTCGGTTCGCGCCTGCTCACCCTGTCGCGCCGACAAGGTTTCAATCGCTTGCCACAGCAGCGTAATCTGATGCTCCTGGGTTGCGGCATGGTCGATCAGGCCCTTCATCGCCTGCGCCACCGGGTCATCGCCCTGCGTGATGCCGTAGGCGGAAAAACCCATCTTGGCGGCAGTGGCCTCACGCAGCGCATCGACCTGCGCATCGATGACGCGGGTCGGATTGCCGACCGCGGTCGCGCCCGCAGGCACCGGCTTCAGAACGACGGCGTTCGAACCCACGCGGGCGTTGTCACCGACGGTGAAGCCGCCCAGCACCTGCGAATTGGCGCCGACGATCACGCCGCGGCCCAGCGTCGGGTGGCGCTTGGCGCCTTTGGCGAGTGACGTGCCGCCGCGGGTGACGCCTTGGTAGATGGTGCAGTCGTCACCGATCTCTGCTGTTTCGCCCACCACCACGCCCATGCCGTGGTCGATGAAAACCCGCCGACCGATGACGGCGCCCGGATGAATCTCGATGCCCGAAACAAACCGCGCCAGGTGCGAGATGAAGCGGCCGAGCCAGAGCCAGTCGCGCTGCCAGCATCCGTGCGCGACGCGGTGCAGCACCAGCGCGTGCAGGCCCGGATAGCAGGTCAGCACCTCCCATGCGCTGCGCGCCGCGGGGTCGCGCTCGAGGATGCATGCGATGTCTTCACGAAGGCGCTGGAACATGGGTCTGTTGGATGTGGCCAATGTTCAGTCTAGCCGCAGCCACGCCGAGTCGCTGCGCGGAGCGGCCGCAAAAAAGGCCCCCGCGGAGGCCTTTTTTGCTCAGCGCGGTGGATCCTCAACCGGTCCGGCGATTGCGGGCCACGAAGCCGATCGCGCACAAGCCGGCCAACATCAACAGGGAGGTTCCAGGCTCGGGAACGGGAGGCAAGTTCTCAATTTCCACCGTGAACGACGGGAACACCGCGTGGTTGTCGGTCTCGAAGGCGTTGCCGTCGGAGGTGAACTTCACCTGGTCGAACTGCTCGCCTTCACCTGCCCAGAAATTGACGTACTGACCGCCCAGGCGTTGCGCTTGGTCGCCATCGGCTGGCAGAAACACTTCCGTGCCACTGAATGAACCGATCACTGACCCGTTGTGAAGGAACGAGACGGTGTTGTAGCTGTCTGGCGAGCCCCACAGGAACCCGTAGTAAGCAGCCGGCGTGTTCAGCTGCACGATGCCCGGGCCAGATTGATTTCCGTTGATACCAATCGACCACCACTGCCCCGTCGAGCCCGGGGGCTTGGCGCTGATGCCGCCGACCGATTCCGAGAAGAATGCTCCGCCGGTGGGATTCAATGAAATCGTCGCGTCGGCGTCGAAGGTGTCAGTGGCGACACCCTCCACCGTCGAAAACGCGCCCTCCGTCACGGTGAATGAAATGGCGTGTGCCTGAGCGGCTGCGAGAACAATCGCAGCGGCTGCAATGGCTTTGAATGGCGTCATGACGGCTCCCAGCTGGTTCATGTGTGTTGATCAAGCAACAGCGCTCAATCCATGGATGTAATCCTAGGGTCAGGCACCCTGCCTGCACACCCCGCGCTTGCGGGGCAAAAGCGCCGCTTTTGGCATTCATGTGCGCTTTTGCACGGCTTTCGCGATGCCCCGCAGCAGATGAATTTCTTCCTCGGTCACCTGCAGCCGGTTCAACGCCTGGTTCAACCGGGGCAGCAGCTTCTGCGGCGATTGCGGATTCAAGAAATCGATGTCGATCAGCACCTGGCACCAGTGTTCGAGCGCGCCCTGCACTGCCTGCGCATCGGCCAGCGCCGCATCGGCCGTGCGCGAGGTGACCTCGAAGCCCCCCAGCGCCTGCCGCCAGTCGTAAGCGATCAGCTGCACCGCCTGCGCCAGGTTCAGCGAGCCGTAGCCCGGCGCGGTCGGGATGCTCAGGCAGGCGTGGCATTGGTACACCTCGTCGTTGCTCATGCCGTAGCGCTCGGAGCCGAAGACGAACGCCACGCGCTGAGGCTGCGTCGTAAGCGTGGCGAACAACTCGCGCGGCGCATAAGTTGGTGGGCCGAAATCGCGCGGCGTCATCGCGGTGGCGCAGGCAAAGGTGATGCCGTCCAGCGCTTCGGCCAGTGTGCCCACGACCCGTGCGCCATCCAGCACATCGAGCGCGCCGCTGGCCAGCGAGATCGCATCGGCCTTGGCCTTCACGTTCGAATAGCGCGGCGCCACCAGCACCAGGTCTGAAAACCCCATCACCTTCATCGCGCGCGCGGTTGCACCGACATTGCCGGGGTGGCTGGTGTTAAGCAATACGAAGCGCGTCGCGTCGGCGGTCGGGGGCGACTGGCGATTCAGGTTTTGCATGGGGTGCCCGCTAAAATCTCGATTATCGGAAGTCGATGCATGGCGCCCGCCTGTGCTCGCTGTCGATGCGCTCTTTGTCCCCGTCAGTCCGAATTCCGCCCCCGAAGGTTGCCCCATGTCGCAAGCGCTCCATCCCATGCTCAACATCGCCATCAAGGCGGCACGAACGGCGGGCGCGCTGATCAACCGGGCGTCGATGGACGTCGATCTGCTGCGCATCAGCAGCAAGGCACCGAACGACTTCGTCACCGAGGTCGATCAGGCCGCCGAGCGGGCCATCATCGAAGTGCTGCTCACCGCCTACCCCGGCCACGGCATCCTGGCCGAGGAGTCGGGCCGCGAGCACGGCGCGAAAGACAGCGACTACCTGTGGATCATCGATCCGCTCGACGGCACCACCAACTTCATCCACGGCTTTCCGGTCTACGCGGTGTCGATCGCGCTGGCCTTTAAAGGGCAAGTGCAGCAGGCGGTGGTCTACGACCCGTCGCGCAACGACCTGTTCTATGCGTCGAAGGGCCGGGGCGCGTTTCTCAACGACAAGCGGCTGCGGGTGTCAAAGCGCATTCGCATGTCGGAAGCGCTGATCGGCACCGGCTTCCCGTTTCGCAAGGGCGACAACTTCAAACGCTATGTGCAGATGTTCGAGGCGGTGATGCAGAACTGCGCCGGGCTGCGCCGCCCCGGTGCGGCCGCACTCGACCTCTGCTACGTGGCCGCTGGCTATTACGACGGCTTCTTCGAAACCGGGCTGCAGCCCTGGGACGCCGCCGCCGGCTCGCTGATGATCACCGAGGCCGGTGGGCTGATCGGCAACTTCACTGGTGAAGCCGACTTTTTGTACCAACGCGAAGTGGTGGCAGGTAACCCGAAGATCTACGGCCAGCTGGTACAGACGCTGGCGCCGTATACCAAGGTGATCAAGGCCGAAGCGGCAGCGAATACCGCCGCAGCGTTGGCTGTGCCGGCCGGCGACGCCGATCTGACACCAGAGGCTGCGCTGTCGGCCACTCTGGGCGTCACGGAGGCTGCGGTCGAGCAGGCACCGGACGCGCCGAAGAAGCCAAGCGCCGTGCGCATCCGCAAGGCGGACATCAAACCAAGCTGAGGGTTCGAACGACGGTGCGCTTCAGCGCGCCCGCGTCAAGGCACCGAGCGGATCGTCGAGGCATCCTGGCCGAACAGCAGCTTGCGTGAGGCTTCATCAACCACCGGCGTGGTGCTAAACTCCGCCGCACGCGCGTAGGCGCGCACCGTGCTGGGCCGGCCGCGGATGCGCTCGAACCAGGCGGCCAGGTGGGGGAAATCTTCGAGCTTCTGCTGCTGCCGCTCGTGCGGCACCACCCACGGGTAGCAGGCCATGTCGGCGATCGAATAAGCGCCCGCGATGTAGTCGTGGCCCGCAGTGGCCATCGCGCCCAGGTGCCTGTCGAGCACCGCATACAGCCGCCCGGTTTCCTTCACATAGCGCTCAATCGCGTAAGGCAGCTTCTCGGGCGCGTAGTGCCCGAAATGGTGGTTCTGCCCGGCCATCGGCCCCAAGCCGCCCATCTGCCAGAACAGCCACTGCAGCGCCAGGTTGCGCCCGCGCAGGTCTTGTGGGATGTAGCGATGGATCTTGTCGGCCAGGTACAAAAGGATCGCACCCGACTCGAACACCGACAGCGGCTCGCCCCCATCGGCGGGCGCGTGATCGACGATGGCCGGCATGCGGTTGTTCGGCGCGATGCGCAGGAAGTCGGGCTGGAACTGCTCGCCGCGGCCGATGTTCACCGGCACGATGCGGTACGGCAGCCCGGACTCCTCCAGAAACACCGTGATCTTGTGGCCGTTCGGCGTGGGCCAGTAGTGCAGGTCGATCATGGAATCTCCTTGTGCGATGGTCAGGGTCGAATGCTGCACATTCTGGGCGGGCTCGGGATCGCTGTTCCGGCCTTTCAAGCCAGTATGGCGCGGCGCACCTTCGCCAGCGGCGCCTGGTCGTCCAGCGTACCGCCGGTGGTGCCGAGCTCGCGCCACAGCCCGGCCAGATCGACCGGCTCGGCCGAGGCCCTCATGCGCTCGTACAGCTCGGCGAGCACGGTCTGCCCCACGGCCGCATCGCCGGTGGCAAAGATGCGCTCCACCGTCCACGGCACGCCGTACGGCCCACCCGCAGCCAGCACGCCTTGCAGCGCCTGCTGCAGCCCGGTACGCAGCCCGCTGCGCTTGAGCAGCTCCACATCGGCCAGCAGGCAGAACATCGCGCCGCCCCAGTGGGTGCGGCCCCAGGTCGGCGTGTGGTCGAGGCCGCCGTCGCCCGCCTGCGGCTGGCCTTGCGGCATCGCTTTGGCCCACTCGCGCCACAGCCCGGCCAGATCGACCGGCTCGGCCGAGGCCCTCATGCGCTCGTACAGCTCGGCGAGCACGGTCTGCCCCACGGCCGCATCGCCGGT
>JANPNF010000440.1:0-1829 GCA_031427315.1 Burkholderiales bacterium
GGAGACCGCATCCAGCAGAAAGTCGGCCGTCGCTGCGGATCGGTCGCGGGCGACAAGGACGGGCATCAGGTCCTCGCCACGGCCCTCGCGCGACGCACGGCCTTTGGAGCGCAGGAAGAAGGTCTCGTCGGCCTCAACCACGCCGGTGAGCACCAGCGCCTTGACCGGCTGGGCCAGTTGCAAGAAACGGTGGCGCCAGCAAACGCCGTCGAGGGCGCTACGCCCAGCTCTGCCGCAGCCAAACGAACGATCAGGCCCCGGGCCAGCGCATCCTCTTGTTGCAACCACTTGGCCTTCTTCCGCAACCGCGCCAGGGGCGTCTTGCTCAGTGCGTTGAACGTGCGCTGGCACGACCGGCACTTGAAGCGTTGCAAGCCGCTGGCGCTGCCGTTGCGGACGACCCGCATGCCTGCGCAATGGTGGCAAGCCGGCAACTGGGCGAAGCGCGATTCCACAAGGTCCTCGACCGCAGCCTGGTCGTCCCTGGCATTCAAGACCTTGAGCAACTCCGCTTTCTGTGCTGGCGTCAGGCGCGCCACCGACGTCAACCACCGCTTCAGTTCCGCCGCATCCATCACCAGCTCCAAGAGCCCGCCACACGGGGCTACAGGGGCAAGTCTGACGCGGCAGTAGCTCATGGCGTGAGCCATCACGAACTAACGCGCAAAGAGCCCGAATTCAGATCGCCCGGCCCGTTCCTTCCCAGTATGGGGCACGCAGCTTGCGCTTGAAAATCTTTCCGGTGTCCTCGCGCGGCAGGCTTGAATGGAAGGCGACGAGCTTGGGAACTTTGTAGCCCGCCAAGTGCCCGCGCAGGAACTCCCGCACTTCGCGCTCCGTCAGCATGAAGTTCTCACGAACCTGCACAGCGGCTGCGAGTGCTTCGCCCCACTCGTCATCCGGCACGCCGAAGACCGCGCAGTCCGCCACGCCGGGCATACCGGCAAGGACTGCTTCAATCTCGGCTGGATAGATGTTCACGCCCCCGGAGATCACCATGTCCGCCTTGCGATCTGAAATGTAGAGATAGCCGCCCTCGTCCACATACCCCATGTCGCCCAGCGTGACCAGACCGTCGCGTTCCATAGCGACGCGCGCCTCGGGATTGTTCGCGTACTCAAAATCCGGGAACGAGGGTTGTTTCGCATAAATGGTCCCCACCTCGCCGACGGGGGCCGGCTGGCCGTCATCACCCACGATCTTCAGGATGGCCTGGCCAACCGTGCGGCCTGCCGAACCCCGATGCGCGAGCCATTCTTGCGCCGTGATGAAAGTCACGTAGCCGGTCTCGCTCGACGCGTAGGCCTCGTGGATGACGGGCCCCCACCAGTCGATCATGGCTTGCTTGATCTGCTGCGGACAAGGCGACCCCGTCGAGGCGACGAACTGCACCGAGCTCACGTCATACCGACGGCGAACATCATCGGGCAGGCGCAGCATCCGCTGGTACATCGTGGGCACCAGGTAGAGGTGTGTGACGCGGTCATGTGCGATCAAGGCCAGCAACCGTTCGGCGTCGAATCGCGGCTCCAGTCTCAGCGTGGCGCCTACCAGTGCACAGAAAATTGCGTAGGAAGCAGGGGCGCTGTGATAGAGCGGAGC
Source organism: Burkholderiales bacterium (assembly GCA_031427315.1). Lineage (GTDB taxonomy): Bacteria > Pseudomonadota > Gammaproteobacteria > Burkholderiales > Burkholderiaceae_C > PBB1. The sequence continues at coordinate 1,603 of JANPNF010000440.1, forward strand.
AGCCAGAAGGCAGCGCGAATCGCTCTGGATTCCGAAGACCGTTTTGCTGACCTGGGCTGCCGCCAGGACCTGTGCTTCGGCCTTGTCCGGCGTAGGTGCAAAACGCTTAACGCCTTTGGGCCGCCCGGTCGTGCCAGAGGTGTAGGGCATGTAACCGCGGGGCTGGCCCACCTGCTGCGTCGATTCCGCATGCGACTCGAGCCATGCATTCCATTCGTACTGGCCTG
>JANPNF010000441.1:0-5336 GCA_031427315.1 Burkholderiales bacterium
GCGAGCCGTCCTCGGCCAGCGTGACGGTTGCATCGGTGCCTTCGGGCGGGGTGTTCGGACCGACGTTGACCGTGACCGTTGCGTTCGCAGTGCCGCCCTGGCCATCACTGATGGCGTACTGGATGACGACGGGGCCGCTGACGTTGTTCGCCGGGTTGAAGGCGAGTGTACCGTTCGGGTTCACCGTGACGGTGCCGAGTGCGGGATCGACCGATGCGGAGGTGACAGCCAGCGGATTGCCATCGACGTCACTGTCGTTGGCCAGCACCGCGATAGTCGTCGGCGTGTTCACCGGCGTCGACGCCAGGTCGTCGACGGCGACCGGCGCATCGTTGACCGGTGCGATGTTGACCGTGACCTGTGAAGTGCTCGTCGCGCTGCCGTTGGACACGGTGTAGTCGAAGACCACCGGGCCGTTGAGGTTCGGATTCGGCGTGAAGGTCAGGGTGCCGTCGGCATTCAGCGAGACCGTGCCTTGCGGCAGCACCACCGGCCTGCCGATGGCGATCGGTTGTCCACCGACCGCAGTGATCGTCAGCGGACTGCCGTCGACGTTGCCGTCGTTCAGGCGAGGATCAAAAACGACCGGCCGATCCTCCACGGCTGGAACGGTGTCGGGCGTGGCCACCGGCGCGTCGGGGGCCGGGGTCACCGACAGCGTCAGCGTGGCGGTCACGCTGGCGGCGCCGTCGCTGACTGTGTAGGTCGCCACGGGTACCGGGCCGTTGTAATTGGCGACCGGTGTGAAGGTGTAGGCGCCGTTGGCGGCCACCGTCAGGCTGCCCACGCCGGGAATGAGGGCGGTCGCTCCTGCGGCGTAAACCGTCCCGCCGATGCTGAACTGGGTGACGCTCAGTGGGTTGCCGTCAGGGTCGCTGTCGTTGCCGAGCAGGTTGCCGCTGGCGCGACCGTCTTCTTCCACGGTGGCGCTGTCGTTCACTGCCACCGGGGCCTGGTTGGCTGGCGGCGGGTTGGTGTCAGCGAAGTTCAGCGACACCGTGGCGCCGTTCGAAGTCGCGCCTTGGTTGTCGGTGACGAAAAAGGTGACGGCGGCCTGACCGACGAAGTCGGTGGCGGGCCGGAACAACAGGCCTGCAGCTTGGGCCGGCGTCAGCGTTTGCGCGGCGCCCACGACGGTGCTGCCATCGGCCAGCAGCAGCGTGCCGCCAGTCGGCACGCTGGTGACGGTGACGCTGACGACATTGCCGTCGCTGTCGATCCCGCGCAGCGCCACCGGCAGGGTCGTGTTTTCGGGCCCGCTGGCGGAGCCGCCCACGGCCGACGGCGCGATATTCGCGGCCGCTGCGGCCGACCCCGCGGCGTTGGCAATGACGTCCGTGCGGGTTGGCGTGGTGTCTTCGCCGTTGCCGATGCTCAGCGGGTTCAATGGCTCCGAGATGCGCTCGACGCGCAGCCCCGGCAGGAATTCGCCGCCGTCGCCCCCGGTCAGACCCGCGGCAGTGGCGGCGTCGGCATCGTTTTGCGCCAGTTTTTCGATGACCTGATCGATCTCGCCGCGCGATGCCGATGCGGCGGGCGCCGTTGGCTTGGTTTCCACAGGCACGGTGCCCGCGAGCAGATCGGCTGCGGCGCCCGCCACGACCCGAGCGGTGCTGCCGTCGGATGTCAGCTCGACGATGCCGTCCTGCGTGGTCAGGATCACATCGCCGCGCCTGACGACATCACCCAGCTTCAGCGGGTGCGCATGGCCATCGGCGCCTTTGATGATGGCGTGGCCCCACAAGCCTGTGACTTTTCCCTGCGCGGTCAGAAGGATGGTGGGCATGGCAAAACCTGTCGAAGGTCGCACCGAATCGGTGCAAGAAGGGCGCGGGAGGCGCCTAGAAAACGTCGCGTGAGCATAGTCAATTCGATCTGCACTCGGCGCATCTGAAGGCCCTGTTTCGTGACGCGCGTCACTTTAAGGCAACGATTTGTGACGATAAGGAAACGGTCACCGCTCGCGCAGCGCGTAGGCCTTGGCTTTGAGCACGGGCTTCAGCAGGTACGACATCACCGTCTTGCGGCCGGTCAGGATGTCGACTTCGGCGGTCATGCCGGGGATCACCGGCAGCTTCTCGCTGAAGTTGGCCTGCGTGGTGCGCACCCGCACGAGGTAGAAGGCATTGCCCTTTTCGTCGACGACGGTGTCGGGGCTGATGTTTTCGACCTTGGCGACCAGGCCGCCGTAGATCGAGAAGTCGTAGGCGGTGAACTTGACCGTAGCGTCCTGCCTTGGGTGGATGAAGGCGATGTCGCGCGGCTGCACCTTGGCCTCCAAGATCAGCTGGTCGTCGAGCGGCACCACCTCGATAAGGTCCTTGCCCGGCTGCACCACGCCGCCCACGGTGTTCGCCAGCAGGCGCTGCACCCGGCCACGCACGGGGCTCTTGACCTGTGACTTGTCGACCTTGTCGGCGAGTGCCACCGCGCCTTCGTTCAGCGCGTTCAGCTTGCCCATCACATCGGCCATGTCCTTGCGCGCGTCGTTGCGAAAGGTCAGTTCGGTTTCCTGGATCTTGCGTTGCGCCTCGCCGATGGCTGCCTGCACGCGGGCGGTCTGCGCGCTGGACTGCTCGATCTCGCCGCGGCTGCGCGACACCTCGCGTTCCAGCCGCAGGATGTCCACCTCGGACACCGCGCCGGTGGCCAGCAGAGGCCAGGTTTTGTTCAGTTCTTGCTGACCGAGGTCCAGCCCGCGTTCGGCTGATGCTTTGCGCGCCCGCATTTCGCTGAGTTCTTGCTGGCGCTGCTGCAGCTGCTGCTGGTTGATCGCGATCATCGTGCCCAGCTCGGAGCGCCGGGTTTCGTACAGCGTGCGTTCCTCGTCAAGGATGCGCCGTTCTTCAGGGTTGCTGCTCGCAGGCGGCAAAAACGGCGTGCCTTCGGCCAGTGCGCGCAAGCGTGCGCCGCGGGCCCGCAGCGCAAAGCCCTGCGCCGCGCTTTCGCGCACGCCCGAGGTGGCGCGTGTTTCGTCGATCTTCAGCAGCAGCTGGCCGGCCTCGACCACCTGGCCTTCTTGCACCAGGATTTCCGACACCACGCCGCCGTCGAGCGACTGCACCACCTGCAACTGCTTTGACGGAATCACCTTGCCCTCGCCGCGAGTGACTTCTTCGACGTGCGCGAAGCAGGCCCACAGCACGAGCAGCAGCACGACCACCAGGGCAGCCCGCACGATCAGCTGCGCCCGCTGGGTGCGGGCGCGCGACATCACCACCTCGGCCTGGTGCTCGAAGCTGCGAAAGCCCGCCGCGTCGGCCGCCGCATCGGCGGTGCCCCAAGGCGCGGTGACCGCTCTCAAGATGGCGTTCATGCGGCTCTCGCAATCCGGCCGCTTGCCAGCGCTTCCATGATGCGGTCGCGCGGGCCGTCGGCCACCACCTTGCCGCCGTCGATGACGATCACGCGGGTGGCCATCGCGAGCATCGAGGTGCGGTGCGTTACCAGCACCACCGTCTTGTCGCTGGAGAAATCGGTAATCCTGGCGGTGATTTGCGCCTCGGTGGAAAAATCCATCGCACTGGTCGGCTCGTCGAGCAGCAGCAGCGGCGCGTTGTGCAGCACCGCGCGGGCAATGCCAACACCCTGGCGCTGGCCGCCCGACAGCGACTCACCACGCTCGCCCACCGGCATGTCAAAGCCGCGCGGGTGGCGGTTGATGAAGTCGGTGAGGCCGGCCACGTCGGCAGCGGCCACCACGGCGCTGTCGTCGGCATAGGGCAGGCCGAAGGTGATGTTCTCGCGCAGCGTGCCCTGGAACAGCGTCACGTCTTGCGACACGCAACCCAGGTTGCGCCGCACATCGGCCGGGTCGAGCTGGCGCAGGTCGATACCGTCGAGCAGCACCGCGCCGTCGGTCGGCTGGTACAGGCCCATGACCAGTCGCTGGATCGTGCTCTTGCCTGAGCCGACACGGCCGATCAGCGCGACGCGCTCGCCCGCACTGATCTTGAAGCTGATGCCATCGATGGCCGAATCGGTGCGATTCGGGTACGAGAATTTGACGTTGCGAAACTCGATGTCGCCACGCAGTTGCGGCCGCTGGATGAAGCTTTCGCCGGCTGGCCGTTCGACCGGCTTGGCCATGATCTTGTTGAGCGAATCGAGCGCGGTGCGCGCGCCCTGGTACTGCATCAGCAGCCCGACGATCTGCCCGGCTGGCGCCAGCGCACGGCCCGACAGCATGCTGGCCGCGATCAGCGCACCCATCGTCAGCTCGCGCTGGCTGATCAGGTAGACGCCGATCAGGATCATTGCCACCGATACCAGCTGCGTGAGCGTGCTGGTCGCCAGCATCGCGCCCGACGACAGGCCGCGCATCTTCACGTTGGTGCTGGCCAGGAACAGGTTGGCGCGCTCCCACTTCGACTGGATCACGCTTTCGGCACCTTGCGACTTGATGGTCTCGATCGCCGACAGGCTTTCGATCAAGGTGGCGTTGCGCTGTGCGCTGGCCTGGTAGGTGGTCTCGGAGAGCGCATGCAAACGGTGTTGCAGCGAATAACCGAGTGCCAGGATCAGCCCGAACGCCAGTACCACCGGCACGGCGAGCCACGGCGAGATCCACGCCAGCACGATGACGAACAGCAGCGCGAACGGCAGGTCGATCAGCGCGGTGACGGTGGACGACGCGATGAAGTCGCGCACCTGCTCGAAGCCGCGCAGGTTTTGCGCGAACGAGCCGACCGACTCGGGCCGGTGTTCTAAGCGCAGGCCCAACACTTTTTCCATCAGCGTGGCCGACAGCGTGACGTCGATGCGCGCACTCGCCTCGTCGACGAAGTGGCCGCGCAGCAGGCGCATGAACAAATCGGCCCCCAGCACCAGCAGCACACCGACGGCTAAGGCCCACAAGGTTTCGAACGCGCTGTTCGGCACCACACGGTCATAGACGTTCATCGAGAACATCGGCAAAGCGAGCGCGAACAGGTTGATCAGCAACGCTGCCAACAGCACGTCGCGGTAGACGAAGCGCTGCGCGAGCAGCGCGCTCCAGAACCAATGCCGGGTATCGCTGGTTTTGTCAGCCGCGGGCGGCGTGCCGGCATCGAAGCGGAAATGCGGTCGCACGAACAGCACCACGCCGCTGTAGCGCGCTTCCAGATAAGTACGCGACAGGCGCACCGTGCCCTGGCCGGTTTCGGACAGCAGCACGCGGGCGCTCTGCGTGTCGCCCGCTGAGTCCCAGCCCATCAACACACAGGCCTGGTCGTTGCGCAGGATCAGCAGCACCGGCAGCGTGGCGGCGTCGAGGTCGGTGAGCGCCAGCCGCTGCAAGCGCGTGGCCATGCCGGCGCGGGCGGCGGCGCGTTCGGCCAGCTCCAGCGGCAGGC
>JANPNF010000442.1:0-1677 GCA_031427315.1 Burkholderiales bacterium
CGTCGGCTGCGCCGCTGCGGCCGCCGATAGGGCAGGCCGCGTCGGCGTGGAGTCGGTGACGACGTCGGGCACTGAATCGGCCTGTCGTCGACGGGATGAGGTGTGGGCCATGGGCGAGGCTCGCAAGTGGGCAGCGTGAACGCTTGACAACCGAGCAGGCGGTGTCCTGCGCTGGCATCGTCGCGCAGCCGGTGCGTGTCGATGGCGCGGAACAGATGCCGGAACACCCCTCAAATGCGCGCGCCAGCCGGCCAGACGGGGGCCAGACGGGGGCCAAACGTAGAATCTTTCGATGATTAAAGCGAAGCAGGAACTGCTGAAGGCGCTCGCCACAGCGATCGAGGAAGTCAGCCCGGCGGGCACCCTGAAGGCCGCGTTCGAGTCACCCAAGCTGGCCGCCCATGGCGACCTGGCGTGTACCTCGGCCATGCAACTGGCCAAGCCGCTGAAGAAGAATCCGCGCGAGGTCGCTCAGGCGCTGATCGCTGCGCTCGAGCGGCAGCCGGCGGTGAAAAGGCACGTCGATTCGTTCGAGATCGCCGGCCCCGGTTTCATCAACCTGCGCTTGCGAGCGTCGGCGCGTCAGGCGGTGGTGCGCGAGGTGCTCGCGGCGGGGCCGTGTTTCGGGCGCCAGGTGGACCACGGCCAGCCGGTGCTGGTCGAGTTCGTGTCGGCCAACCCGACCGGACCGCTCCATGTGGGCCATGGCCGGCAGGCGGCGCTCGGTGACGCCATCTGCAACCTGTTCGAAACCCAGGGCTGGACGGTTCAGCGCGAGTTCTATTACAACGACGCCGGCGTGCAGATCGCCACCCTCGCGGCGTCCACCCAGGCGCGGCTGCGCGGGTTCAAGCCCGGCGACGCGCAGTGGCCGGAGTCGGCTTACAACGGCGACTACATCGCCGACATCGCGGCCGACTTCGCGGCCCGCAAGACGGTGACCGCCGACGACCGGGCCTACACCGCCTCGGGCAATGTGAACGACCTCGACAGCATCCGCCAGTTCGCAGTGGCCTACCTGCGGCACGAGCAGGACCTGGACCTGCAGGCCTTCGGTGTGCGCTTCGATCACTATTTCCTGGAGTCGAGCCTTTATGCGACCGGACAGGTTGAGGCCACCGTCGCGCGTCTGGTGGCTGCCGGCAAGACCTACGAGCAGGACGGTGCGCTGTGGCTGCGCAGCACCGAGTACGGCGACGACAAGGACCGGGTGATGCGCAAGTCGTCGCAGGGCGGGGCCGCCCAGGAATCGCCGGGCCGCCCCAAGGTTCCTGGCTCCCCCTCGGGGGGGCGGACGCCGCAAAGCGGTGGCCTTGGGGGTCCCGAGTACACGTACTTCGTGCCCGACGTGGCGTACCACATCAACAAGTTCCAGCGCGGCTACACCAAGGCGATCAACATCCAGGGCGGCGACCACCACGGCACCATCGCCCGGGTACGCGCCGGCTTGCAGGCCGCCGGTGTCGGCGTTCCCGAGGGCTACCCCGACTACGTGCTGCACAAAATGGTGACCGTGATGCGCGGCGGCGAGGAGGTGAAAATCTCCAAACGCGACGGCCGCTACGTGACACTGCGCGACCTGATCGAGTGGACCAGCCGCGACGAGGAGCGCTATTTCCTGAGCAGCCGCAAGGCCGACACCGAGGTCGTGATCGACGTCGACTTCGCGCTCTAGGC
>JANPNF010000443.1:0-4227 GCA_031427315.1 Burkholderiales bacterium
ATGTTGCGTTCCTGTCCCCCGGGCCGGTTCACCATTCCTGCGCTTCGGCCTGAGTACCTTCGGCCCTCCTCCATTACTTCACGCCACACAGCGGCCCACCGCAGCGCTCTGCTTCTACCGAGACAGTCGGGAATTGATTTCCTCGGCGTGCAACCAGAGTGCCTGCTGTCGAGGGCGTGGGGTGACCGGCGCAGCGAAGTACAGTGGGAGGGCCGGATCGGCTCTACCCGAAGCGCTTGAGAGGTGAACCGGCTTGGGTGACATGAGCGGAGCCGGTCACCCGATGTCCTCGGCAGCCCGAACCCAAAGCAGGCACTGGCGCAAGCGCGCAATCAGATCAAAGCGAGGCCTGGGCGGTGTAGATCGATTCGCGCACCATCGGGTAAATCGTGTTGTTCCAGCGGCGGCCGCTGAACACGCCGTAGTGGCCGACACCCGGCTGCACATAGTGGGTTTTCAGGTAGTCGCGCAGGCCGGTGCACAGATCGTGCGCCGCCAGGGTCTGGCCGACGGCGCAGATGTCGTCGCGCTCGCCTTCAACGGTCAACAACGCAGTGCGGCGGATGGCCGACGGCTTAACGACGCGCTCTTTATACATCAGCTCGCCCTTGGGCAGCGCGTAATCCTGGAACACCGCTTTCACTGTTTCCAGATAGAACTCTGCCGGCAGATCAGCCACCGCGAAGTACTCTTCGTAGAAGCTGCGGGTGGCCTCCGCCTTTTGCAGGCCTTCTGCTTCCTGCATGCGCAGCAACTGGTACAGCTCCTTGAAGGAGTTGACGTGCCGGTCCTTGTTCATGCTCATGAAGGCGGTCAGCTGCACGAAGCCAGGGTAGACACGCCGCCCGGCACCGGGGTAGCGCCTGGGCACACGACCGATCAGGTTGGCTTCGAACCACGCGATCGGCTTGGCGACCGCGAGCTGGTTGACGGCGGTCGGGCTGATGCGGCAATCGATCGGCCCGGCCATCAGCGTCAGGCTGGCGGGCGTGGCCGGATGATGGTCTTCTGACATCAACGCAGTGGCTGCTAGCGCCGACACACACGGCTGGCAGATCGCCATCAGGTGCGAACCTGCGCCCATGATGCCGAGGAATTCAATGATGTGTTCGGTGTACTCGTCGAGTCCGAACTTGCCATGCGAAAGCGGCACATCGCGTGCGTTGTGCCAGTCGGTGATGTACACGTCGTGGTCGGCCCGCAGGGTGCGCAAGGTATCGCGCAGCGGCGTTGCGAAGAGGGCCGACATGGGTGCCACGATCAGCACCTTGGGGTGCGGCTTGTCGATGACTTTGTTGAAATGCAGCAGCGTTGCGAACGAGGCGACGTGGCTGATTTCCTCGGTGACCGCCACAGGCGCATCGGCGCCGGTCACCATCACCTGGTCAATGGCGAAGGGGCGTCGCTTGTGTGTCACTTCGCTGAGCCCGAACACCTCTAGTGCCGCTGCCATGTTGCGGTTGGGCATCCAGCGGTTCCAGCCGCAGGTGTCGTCTTTCAGCAAGGGCAGGGCCGCCTTGGTGAAAGTGCGCAGCGGCCACATCAGGTCCGTTTGTGCCTGGTAAGCCTCGTACATCATCCATTCCCCCCAAGAACTGGCCATGGTTCCGACCCTTGCAACTCCTGCGCCAGCACGGGGATCGCCACTGGTCGATGTGCCGATTGGAGACACGGGGTGTCATGATGAAACAGTTCGCTGGCACAGCGCTTGCACTAATTTCGAGCATAACGTCATCAAGGAGCCGAACTTATGGCCACTGCACGCAAGACCCGACCGCAGGGCAGCACCGCTGTGGTCATGCCCAAGCGCCGTGCGGCCCCGGTGAAGTCGGCACCGAAGGCACGAGCCGTGTCAGAGGCGTCGATCACGCTGAGCAGCAAAAACTATTCGTCGTGGTCGCTGCGCGGCTGGCTGATCGCCAAGCTCGCTGGGCTGGACTTCGACGAGGTGATGGTATCGCCCGACGACGCAAACGCGCGTAAGGAAATCCTGCTGCTGTCTCCATCGATCCTGGTGCCGTGTCTGACCCATGGCGGCATCAAGGTGTGGGACACGCTGGCCATTGGCGAGTACCTCGACGAGGTCAAGCCCAACGCCGGGCTGCTGCCCACCGACATCGCTGCCCGCGCGCACTGCCGCGCCATCTGCGGCGAAATGCACTCAGGCTTCAGCAGCCTGCGCGCCGCATTGCCCATGAACCTGAAGGGCGACTTCCCGGGCTACAAGGTGTGGGCCAAGGCCGAGGGTGACATCGAGCGCATCACCACCATCTGGCGTAACTGCATCTCAACGTACGGCGGTCCGTTCTTGTTTGGCAACAAGCCTTGCATCGCCGACGCGATGTACGCGCCGGTGGTCACCCGCTTTCTCAGCTACCACGTGGCGATCGACCGCGTGTGCAGCGCCTACTGCAAGCAGATCATGGCGATGCCCGAGATGAAAGAGTGGATCGCCGCGGCGAAGCTCGAACACGAAGACATTGAAGAACTCGACATGGAGTTTTGAGGCTGGCTGCGAGGCCGGCATCGCTTATCGCTGTCGGTTGTTCGCATCGCTATTTCAGCGTTGGCGACAGCGCGCCGCCCGAATCTGCCGCCGCGCCATCAAAGAATCTCGCCGCTCCTGATGTCACGTCGTAGGTGCTGTCGGTTTCGTACGCCAGCTCCCACACTGCGATTTGAAACGCAGCCTGCGTGGTTGCCGAATCCACCAGATGACCCGCCGAGAAGAGTTTGCCGATGTCGGTGTTGGCGCGGGTGTTCTTGAACATGTGCAGCGAGCCGTCGACCCAGTTGTAGTTGGTCTAGGCCGGGTCGGAAAAGCTTAGGAATTCGTACAGATCGACACAGTAGGTGGTCACAGTTTTGCTGTTGTCCACCAAGGCGGTGAAGCCACCGGCTTGAGTGAAGCCAGAGACGGTGACGTTCGGCGCCGAGAGCGAGAAGTTGACCGTGCGGGAGCCGTTGGCGAAGCCCTGGAAATCAACCAGCGTGGCCTGGGCCTAGGCAGCTCCGAGGACCAGGCAGGCGGCGAGACAGCGTTGAAAGTAGGCGTGTTTCATGGTCATGGTTCCTTGCAAGCGATCGGCTTTGAATGGTGCTGAAGGGCCGCAATGCAAAGCCCATAAACGAACCTTAGCGGGCCGATTCGCGCTGTGCGAGATCGCCTGTCACACCGATCTGGTTTTCGTGCGCCGCATCACAGGCTGATGGCGTCATCCCCCCGAATCGCGGGGGCGAGGCTGTTGCGTGTCGGCGCGGAAAACGCTCAGTGATGTGGGCCGTAGCCACCGAGCTCACTGCGCGTGCACGGCACCAATGATCCGGCCTGAGCGGAGCTCAGCCTGATGGCACAGCCAGCAGCCGCTGGCCCATGCGGATCTGCGTGCCGGCCGCGATACCCGGACACAGCGTGAAGCCTTTCGGGGCGAACACGATGATCGTCGAGCCGTGCTGGAACCAGCCCATCTTGTCGCCCTTGTCGAAGCGGGCATCGCAGATCATCTGATTCGGCCCGCGGTATTTCAGGTGCAGCAGCACATCAAGGAAATGCAGCCGGATGCTGGCGACCAGGATCGCCGCCACCGGCACCAGCGTGACCTCGTGGCCACTGGCTTCCAGCCGGGTGCGAATCACCGCGCGCGCATTTTTGCAGTACAGCCGCTCGACGCGCTTGAGCGCAATCGGGTTCACGTTCCAGGTATCGCCCGAGATGTAGCGGACGCGATCGATGTGGCAGCCGTGCGGCGCGTGGAAGCGGTGGTACGTGCTCGACGTCAATCGCAGCGTGACGTAGCAGCCGTCGCGGTAGCGCTCGGCGGCGTTTTCCGCTGGGTCGTCCGCTTTGTCGTCACCTCCCAGGAGGTCGCGCAGCGCGTACGGAAATCCCTTGGCCTGAAAGACGGTGGTTCCTTGCACCGCGCCACAGGCGCCGACGATCGCGTCGCACGGGCTGCTGAGCACCTGCGGGTCGGCATCGATGGGCCGCATGCCGGGCTTCAGCTCGCGGATGAAGCAGTCGTGCAGGCTGGTGAAGTGGGTCTTGCGCGCCTCGCTGAGGTCGAGGTCGGAGAAGGCTTTCCACACCGCGATCGATGCGCGCGTGACCCACGGAACTTCGATCTTGCTGAACCAGCCGATGAAGTGCGTGAGTGCGATGCGCGGCACGCGGTTGGTCAGCAGAAAGTTCAGGTCTTCCTGCTGGAACAGACGGTCACGCAGGCGGAT
>JANPNF010000444.1:0-5462 GCA_031427315.1 Burkholderiales bacterium
CACCGGGGGTTTCGTGCTGACCAAGGGACCGCTGTCGCGCATGGTGCCGATCGAGAACGCGTCGATGGCCGACCGCACGGTGCTGCAGTGGGACAAGGACGACCTCGATGCGCTCGGCCTGCTGAAGGTCGACTGCCTGGCGCTCGGCATGCTGACCGCGATCCGCAAGTCGCTCGAATTCATCGGCACGCGCAAGGGCTACGCCTTCGAGTTGCAGGACATCCCGGCCGAGGACAGCCAGACCTACGACATGGTCTGCCTGGCCGATACGGTGGGCGTCTTTCAGATCGAGAGCCGGGCGCAGATGAGCATGCTGCCGCGGCTGCGACCCCGCTGCTTCTACGACCTGGTGATCGAGGTGGCGATCGTGCGACCGGGCCCGATCGTCGGCGGCATGGTGCAGGACCTGACGCCGCTGCTCGGGCGGCTGGCCACCGAGAGTCGGGATTTCAAGTGAGAGCAATCGACATGACATGCTCTGCGACACCGGCTGGTCACCACTGAGCGGACTGTCTGTGGACCACGCACTGCCACTCGCTCCCCGCCGCATGCACCTCACACGACTGAAGGCCATCTGGCGATCAGCTGGGTGGCCGTGCCGGGATGCTGTCGAGCTCGATCTGGTCGCGGCCGGCTGGGCAGCACTTGTCGAAGACGCTGAGGGACGCGAGACGATTCGATTGACCGACGCCGGCATCCGCCTGCTGGCTGAGTCCAGGCAACGCAACAAGCGGTCACTGAGTGCCCACGACCGGCTGGCGGCTCGGGTCGCGGAGCACTTGATGGTGGCGGGGCGGATCGTTTGGCGGGAGTTGTCACTGCGGGCGCGGATCAACGGTGAGGTGGCTTCTTCAGAGAGTGAGGCTTCAGGTGCAGAAGAAGGGCTGTGGATGGATGATGAAGTGATGGTTCAACAGGAAACGCAGGGCACGGCCTCTTGGCGCATGGCTCGGCCGGATGTGTTTTCTGTACGTCGGACTTCTGTGGAGGCGTATCTGCAGCCGATGGTTCATGAGGTCAAGGTGAGCCGCGCTGATCTGCTGTCCGACCTGCGCCACGCGGCAAAGCGCGAGGCCTATCAGTGGTTGTCGTGCAAGACCTACTTTGTGCTTCCGGCGGGCGTGGCGGAGCCGCAGGAGATTCCTGAACCCTTTGGCGTCTGGTTGCTCAACGGTTCGATCGAATCGGGCACGCTGGAGTTGGTCCGTCCTGCACGACACCTGCCGTGCAAGCTGCCGTTCGCGGTGTGGATGGCGCTGGCCCGGGCGACGCCGGCAAGTCTGGGCGGCGACGCGGTGCAGCGGGAGTTGGGGGACAGCGCGGCGGCTGTCGATGCGAGCCCGGTAAACGAAGGCCCGCCACACAAAGGCAACGACGCGTGAAGACCTACACCGTTGCGGTCCGCGCGCTCTGCGAGTTCGCCGCCAAGCAGGGCGACCTGGATTTGCGGTTCACACCGTCGCCGACCTCGCAGCAGGGCATCGCAGGCCACCAGACGGTGGCCGCGAGCCGGTCGGCGACCTACCGCAACGAAGTCTTGCTCAGCGGCACCCACCAACACCTGGTGGTGCGCGGCCGCGCCGATGGCTATGACCCCGAGCGCCAGTTGCTGGAGGAGGTCAAGACCTTCAAGGGCGACCTCGACCGGATGCCTGCGAACCATCGGTATCTGCACTGGGCGCAGGCCAAGGTCTACGGCGCGCTGCTGTGCCGGCAGTTGGATCTGGCCGGGCTGACCGTGTCGCTGGTGTACTTCGACATCGGCCGGCAACAGGAGGCGCCGCCGCTGTCGCAGCAGTGCACCGCTGTCGAACTGCAAGCCTTCTTCGAGGCGCTGTGCGAGCGCTTCGTTGCGTGGGCGGATGCGGAACTGGTGCACCGGGAAGAGCGCGACAGTGCGCTGAAGGGGCTGAGGTTTCCGCACCAGGATTTCCGGGCGGGTCAGCGCGACCTTGCGAAGGCGGTGTTCAACGCAGCTCGACTCGGCCGCTGCCTGCTCGCCCAGGCGCCCACCGGCATCGGCAAGACCATTGCCACGCTGTTCCCGATGCTCAAGGCTTGCCCGGATCAAGAACTCGATAAGGTGTTTTTCCTGACCGCCAAAGGCTCAGGCCGGTCATTGGCCTTGAAGGCACTGGAGACGTTGTGCCAGAGCAAACCTGCCATGCCGCTGCGGGTGATCGAACTGGTGGCGCGCGAGAAATCCTGCGAGCATCCCGACAAGGTGTGCCACGGCGACTCATGCCCGCTTGCCCACGGCTTCTACGACCGGCTGCCGGCTGCTCGAACGGCGGCCGTGTCGGCGGGGACCTTGACCCGTGAGACTCTGCGCGAGGTCGCTCTGGCCCATGCGGTCTGCCCGTACTACCTTGGCCAGGAGGTGGCGCGATGGTGCGACGTGGTCGTCGGTGACTACAACCACTACTTCGACAGCACCGCGATGCTCCACGGCTTGACGTTGGCGAACGCGTGGCGGGTCGGGGTGCTCGTCGACGAGGCGCATAACCTGGTCGATCGCGCTCGCGCCATGTACAGCGCCAGCCTCCATACGGCGCAGCTGCGATCGGTGCGCGCCAAGGTGCCGCCTACGCTGAAGAAGCCACTCGATCGCCTGCAGCGCAGCTGGACCCGCGCGGTCAAGGGCACTACCGAGCTCTACACCGTGCTCGACGAGCTACCAACGGCGTTTGCGTCGGCATTGCAGGATGCGGCAGGAGCGATCTCGGAGCACCTGGCCGACAACCCCACGGTCGTCGATGGGGCCTTGCTGCAGTTCTACTTCGACGTGCTGCAGTTCACTCGTCTGCTCGACACCTTCGGAATGCATTCGCTGTTCGATGTCACGCTCGATGCGGGTACAGGAACAGGTACAGGAACAGGCTCAGGTCGGCGCCGCGACGGGTCGACGCTGTGCATCCGCAATGTGGTGCCGGCGCCTTTTTTGAAGCCGCGGATTGCAGCGGCGCGGTTGGCGGTGCTGTTTTCGGCCACGTTGACACCGTGGAATTTCTACAGCGATACGTTGGGCTTGCCCGAAGACACTGCCTGGCTCGACGTGGCAGCGCCGTTCCAGGCCGAGCAGCTGTGTGTGCGCATAGCGAGCGATGTGTCGACTCGGTACCAGCACCGCGGCAGTTCGCTGGAGCCGATCGCTCGGCTCATGGCGGCCCAGTACGAAGCGGCCCCGGGCAACTACATCGCTTTCTTCAGCAGCTTTGACTACCTTGGGCAGGCGATGGAAACGTTTTGCGAACGGCATCCGGGCATCCCGACCTGGAGGCAAGGCCGACGGATGGACGAGGGCGAACGGGATGCGTTTCTGGCACGGTTTGTTGTCGATGGGCGTGGGGTGGGCTTCGCAGTGCTGGGGGGTTCCTTTGCGGAGGGCATCGACCTGGCCGGCACGCGGCTGATCGGAGCTTTCATCGCCACGCTGGGGCTGCCGCAGCTGAACCCAGTGAATGAAGAGCTGAGGCGTCGCCTCGACGGGGCGTTTGGTGCGGGCTACGAATACACCTATTTGTTCCCGGGAATTCGCAAGGTGGTGCAGGCGGCAGGCCGGGTCATTCGGACGCCGACGGATCGTGGGGTGCTCCACCTGATCGACGATCGCTTTAACCAACCCGCAGTGCGCCGGCTGTTGCCGGCCTGGTGGCGCATCAAAATCGGTACGTTAACGGACTAACCCCACTTCAAAGGAGTTCTTGTGGCAGCCACTGCAACACCGTTCGTTCCAGCAGGTTTCGTCGTTCCGACGAGACTCGCCACCCCCGAGTTCACGCTTCGCATGCTGACCATCGATGACGTGATCAAGGACTTCGACGCCGTCATGTCCAGCGTCTCTCACCTGCGGAACGTCTGGCCCGAGGGAACATGGCCTGAAGGTCTGCCGCTGAGACAAAACCTGATCGACCTCGGCTGGCACGAGAAGGAGTTCCAGCTGCGTCAGTCATTCGCCTTCACCCTGATGACGCCCGCGGAAGAGCGTGTGATCGGTTGCGTCTACGTCTATCCGAGCACGAAGGTCGGCCACGACGCAGAGGTGTACTTGTGGGCGCGCCAGAGCGAGCTCGAGTCCGGCCTGGAGCAGCGTCTCCACGACACCGTCAGAAGCTGGCTGCAAACAGACTGGCCGTTCTCAGCGGTGGCGTTCCCAGGCCGGAGCGTTTCATGGGCTGCCTGGAACGCGAAAGCAAGCCAGTTTCGATAGCCAGCCGGAACGAGGCTCTCAATCGGCGGGGAGGTTCTTGCCGGTGCGTGGCAGGGCTGGCTTCTTGCCCAAGCGGAGTACTGCCGAAATCAGCCGTCCGGCCCGGCCGCAAACACTTCTACCGGCGTTAGGCGGATCACGGCTTTGGCGTCGTCGATGGAGCCGCTCAGCCAAGCGTCGAAATCAGCGGATTCAATTGCAACGACGCTGCGCCTGTCTTGTTCGCCGGGTCCGAACTTCGGGTCGGGCTTGTGCATGCGGCGCATCAGCGGGTGTGCATCCGCATTCATCGTGAGCATTGTGTAGCTCTCCATCAATTCACCGGTGGCCGGATCCGTCCATGTGTTCCATAGGCCAGCGAGTCCCCATGGTTGGCCGTCGGCACGGCGAAAGCGCCACCACTCGTTCTTGCCGCTCTCCCAGTTTGGTTCGAGGAACGAATCGGCGGGGATCAGGCAGCGTTGGCCACGTGACCACGGACCCCTAAATGTCGGTCGGCTGGCAAGCGACTCCGACCGTGCGTTGTTGGTCATGATGCGGGCGCTGGATTTGGCCTCCTTGGCGTTGTCCGCGATCAGGGCCCACTGGCCGATGGGGGCTTCGCGATGGCCTTCTGGTTCCGGCCCCGTCACCTGCCTCACGAACGGGCCTTGGCCCCAGGGGCCGATGCCGGGTCGGTAGGACTTCGCCGGCGATATCGTGCTGAAGTGATCGGCAACTCTTTGCGGGCTCGGGGGCGCGTATTGATTGCACATCGAGGAATCGTATCGGTACGTGCTGCGCGCCGGATCAAGCGGTCACAACTGTCGGCAAAGACGCTGACGATCCCATCGCTCGCCCGACACCATCACGGTGGCGGCCTGGCTTAAACCAAACAGCCTCCACGAATTCCGGGGCGGTTCAGTAGCGATGGAGGGATGCAGGGCGCTCGAAAGAACTGAGATAGCAACTCAGCTTACTTCCGTCGATCTTGCGGCGTTCAAACCGGTGACATTAAGCACGCCGTTTACAGCACGTTACGCACGGCCCGCAAAAAACTCAATTTTCAAACTCCAGAATCCGGCTGCGGTCGCACTTCTGCCTTCCCACCAATCATTTTCTTTCTGCACAACAACAACCATGACTCAATCATTTTCAACTTTCAAGCTGACCGCCTTGGCCCTCGCAACTGCGTTGCTCGTTTCCGCCTGCGGCGGTGGGGGCGGTGGTGGTTCATCGAGCTCAACAAGCACTGCGGGCCCCGCAGTCTTCT
>JANPNF010000445.1:0-2634 GCA_031427315.1 Burkholderiales bacterium
TGATGCTGCTGCTCGGCATGATCGGCAGTGCGCTGGCCTTCGGCGCCCTGCTGGCCGATTTCAGCCCGGCGCGGCTGATCCAGGTGATCCAGGGTGCCGCGCTGACGACGATGGTGCTCAACGTGATCGCTTTGTGGAAGCAAGAGGGCCGCAGCCGCACGCCGCGCGCACTGCCTCAGGGCGGTTTTCGCCAGGCATTCGATGTGTTTTGCCGTGGCGACGACGCGGTGCGGCGCTTGGTGGCGGTTGGCTTGGGAACCATGGCGTTCAGCATGGAAGATGTGCTGCTGGAGCCGTTCGGCGGCGAGATCCTCGGGCTGAGCGTCGGCTCAACGACCGCCCTCACGGCCTCGCTGGCCATCGGCGGCTTGATCGGCTTCACGCTGGCGTCGCAGGTGCTGAGCCGCGGCGCCGATCCGTTTCGCATGGCAAGTGCCGGCGCCTTGCTCGGCATCCCGGCCTTCTTCGCGGTGATTTTTTCAGCCTCGGTTCAGTCGCAGTGGCTGTTCGGCGCGGGCGTGATGTTGATCGGCTTCGGCGCCGGCCTGTTCGGCCACGGCACGCTGACGGCCACGATGAACCTGGCACCCAAGAACCAGAGCGGCTTGGCGTTGGGCGCCTGGGGTGCGGTGCAGGCGACCGGTGCCGGTGTGGCCATCGCCGTGGGTGGCGTGATGTGCGATGTCGTCGCTGCGCACACCACGCGGACCAGTGGCTACGTGTCGGTCTACACCCTCGAGATCGTGCTGTTGATCGCCACCATCGTCGCCATGGCGCCCCTGATTCGGCGCCAACCGGTTCAAATTGCTGTTTGATCGAACAGAAAACTGTGGCGCGCGTGACCGCCGGGCGTCAACAAGCTAGAAGCAGTGTGTGTTTTTGACGATAATTTTCAAGCGGTCGAACCATCAATCATTACAACGAGGTATCCAGAATGAAAGTTCAAGGCATTCTTTTCCTGCTGTGGTTTGTCATCGTCGCTTTTTGGATGTTGAATCAGTTCAACGCGGCGCATCGGCGTGCTGAGGAACAAAAAAAGATCAAAAGCAGTTCGTTGATGTGATTTCGGCTGCGCGGTGCAGCCGACTGCGGGGCCCAGCGGGCGCGATCTTCGCGCCCGTTTGCTTTTTACAGCCGCGCCGTCACCCACACACCGACTGACGCCAGCGCAGTAGCCAGCCCGCTTGCATCGGTGCCACCGGCCATCGCCATGTCGGCCTTGCCGCCGCCCTTGCCGCCGACCTGCTGCGCGACGAAGTTGACCAGCTCGCCGGCCTTTACTTTGCCGACGGTGTCGGGCGTCACACCCGCGGCCAGCTGAACCTTGCCGCCCTCCACGCTTGCCAGCACGACGACCGCGCTCTTAAGCTTGTCTTTGAGCTTGTCCAGCGTCTCGCGCAGCGCTTTGGCGTCGGCCCCTTCGAGGCGTGCCGCCAGCACTTTCACGCCGCCAACATCGACGGCCTGCGCCAGCAGCTCATCGCCCTGTGAGGAGGCCAGCTTGCCTTTGATCGCGACCAACTCTTTCTCCAAAGCGCGCACCTGATCGAGCACCTGCGCCAAGCGCGCCGGCACTTCCGCAGGCGCGGCTCTCAGTGTGCTGCCCAGTTGTTGAACCATGCCTTCGAGTGATTGCAAATACGCCAGCGCGTTGTCGCCGGTGATCGCCTCGATGCGTCGCACGCCCGCGGCCACGCCCGCCTCGGCGACCACCTTGAACAAGCCGATGTCACCGGTGCGCGTCACGTGCGTGCCACCACACAGCTCGCGGCTGCTGCCGATGTCGAGTACGCGCACCTCGTCGCCGTACTTCTCGCCGAACAGCATCATCGCGCCGGTTTTTTGTGCGTCATCGATCGCCATCACGCGCGCCTGCGTCGCCGCATTGGCGAAAATTTCGGCGTTGACCAGTGCTTCGATCTTGGCGATCTGCGCCTCGGTCATCGGTGCGTTGTGCGCGAAGTCGAAGCGGGTGCGCTCCGGCGTCACCAGCGAGCCCTTTTGCTGCACGTGCGTGCCCAGCACCTCGCGCAGCGCCTTGTGCATCAGGTGGGTGGCGCTGTGGTTGCGCACTGTCTTCGCACGGCGCTCGCCGTCAACACGCGCGGTGAAACTGTCGCCAATCGCGACCTCGCCTTCGACGATGCGTCCGTGATGGCCGAACACGCTGACCTGCACCTTGATCGTGTCGTCGACCAGCACGCGGGTGGTCGAATTGCGCAGCTCGCCGGTGTCACCGACCTGGCCGCCGCTCTCAGCGTAGAACGGCGTCTGGTCGAGCACGATGACCACGTCGTCGCCCGCGCTGGCTTTGGGCACCGCGCTGCCGTCAAGGTAGATCGCGGTGACTTTCGCACCCTCATGCACCAGGTGCTCGTAGCCATGGAAGGTGGTCGCCGCGCCGTCGTAAGCCAGGCCCTGCGCCATCTTGAACTTGCCGGCGGCGCGCGCTTGTTTGCGCTGGCGGTTCATGGCGATATCGAAGCCAATTTGATCGACGTTCACACCACGTTCACGACAGACATCAGCGGTCAAATCAAACGGAAAGCCGTAGGTGTCATGCAGCTTGAAAGCCATATCGCCATCAATGCTGGTCGCACCCGGAAGCTGCAACGCACAGAGAGCCTCTTCGAG
>JANPNF010000446.1:0-1804 GCA_031427315.1 Burkholderiales bacterium
TCTGACTGCAAGTTGCGCAGCAAGGTGATGACCTTTAGCTTGGGGGCGGCCTTCAGCAGTGGCACCAACTCGGTGTCCCAAACATCGGCGAATGGGTCAGCGCGTGAGCGCCAGTAACGCCGGGGGTTCTGCGAAGGCAGCGTGGCCGCGTTGTCGATGCGCCGAGCGCTGCGTTGGCTGATGCCGGCCTTGGCGGCCGATAGCTCTTGGGAGTTGCGCTTGTGGGAGTTCATGTAGGGCGAACCTGGTGATCGGTGATTCGGGTGCCTGGCACGGGGCCGACCTCTTCTTGAGACCTGAGCCTGCCAATCTGACCCCCACCAACCCGACCGCGCCGGTGGCTCGTCGTCTACGGCGGCTACGCCGCCTTCGACTCCTCTCCACCTGCCATCATGCTTGTCGTTCTACCGGCCACAATGATCGTCGCGATCCAACCGATGCGCCGTCGTGTGGTCAACCACCATGCCGCGCTCGGCCATCATCTCCTCCAGGTTGCGCAGACTCAGCGGGTACGCCGCGTACCAACGTACGCACACCAGCATCACCTCGATTGGACAGTGCAGCCGCTTGAGCACCTTGCGCAGCGCGTCACTCATTTTCTTCGTGGAATCGGTCGTCGCATCAGTCCAGCAGAGCCGCGTTACTGCAACAGAACCGGAGCCGGCGCAGGCCAGCCCATAGACTGGCGGCAGGGCACAGCAGACAAAGGCACGAGGCAACCCGGGCCGAGATGGCGCAACCCTGACCTCGACCCACTCACGACGGGCGTACCCGCATAGCGCCACGAAGCAACGACCATGCAAGACAAGGACATCGAAGCCCTGCGCGCCGCCATCGCCGCGCTGGCAACCCAACGCGCCACGCTGGGCGACACGGTGCTGGAATTCGCCACCGCCCCGCTGCGCGCCCGCCTGTCCGCCTTGCTGCGCCCGGCCGGTCTGAAGCACCGCCTGGTGACGGTGCTGTTTGCCGATGTGGTGGGCTCCACCGCCCTGGCCCTTGGCATGGAAGCCGAGGACACGCTGGGCCTGCTAAGCGGCGCCTTGCGCCGTATGGCTTCTGTCATCGAAGCCCACCAGGGCCGCGTGCTGCGCTTCACCGGCGACGGCGTCAAGGCCGCCTTCGGCATGGACGAGACGCGTGAAGACGATGCCGAACGCGCCGTGCGCGCCGGTCTGGCCATCCTGCAAGCCGGGCGCGAACAGGCCGAGGCCGCTGCACGGCTGCATGGCATCACCGACTTTGCTGTGCGCGTGGGCGTGCACAGCGGCGACGTGGCGCTGGGCGCCGGTGTGGAAGACGACAACACAGCCATGGGCGCGGCCGTGAACATCGCTGCGCGCATGGAGCAGCACGCGCCACCGGGCGGCCTGCGCATCAGTCACGACACCTGGAGCCAGGTGCGTGGACTGTTCGATCTGCAAGCGCAGCCGCCCTTGCAGGTGAAGGGCATCGAAGCGCCGATGCAGACCTATTTGGTGCGCGCAGCGCTGGAACGCGGCGCGGCCAGCGTCGAGCGCGGGCTGCAAGGCCTGGTCACACCGATGGTGGGCCGCGACGCCGAGTTGCAGCGCCTGCTGCAAACGGTGGCACAAGCCCGCCAGACCCGGCAGCTGCAAGCCCTAACGCTGATCGGCGAGGCCGGCCTGGGCAAGAGCCGGCTGCTGAGGGAGCTGATGGCAAGGCTGCAAGACTGCCGAGTGAGTGCCCTGCGCTCGCAACCCGATAGCCAGTTGCGCCCCTGGGGCCTGCTGCGCAGTCTGCTGGCGCTGCAGTGCGGCGTGGCCGACACCGACAGCGCCGA
>JANPNF010000447.1:0-5883 GCA_031427315.1 Burkholderiales bacterium
CAAGACGGGCAAGACGGTGGCCATCGTCGGCTCCGGCCCGGCCGGGCTGGCCGCCGCGCAGCAACTGGTGCGCGCGGGGCACGAGGTGACGGTGTTCGAGAAGAACGACCGCATCGGCGGCCTGCTGCGCTACGGCATCCCCGACTTTAAGATGGAGAAGTCGCACATCGATCGCCGCGTCGACCAGATGCGCTTCGAGGGCGTGGTGTTCCGCACCGGTGTGATGGTGGGCAGCTTGCCTGAAGGTTCCAAGGTCACCAACTGGGCCAAGGAAGTGATCACGCCGCAACAGCTTCAGGCGCAGTTTGATGTGGTGCTGCTGGCTGGCGGTGCCGAACAATCCCGCGACCTGCCGGTGCCGGGGCGCGACCTCGACGGCATCCACTTCGCGATGGAATTCCTGCCGCAGCAGAACAAAGTGATCGCGGGCGACAAACTCAAGTCGGTGGGCATCACGCAAATTCGCGCCGACGGCAAGCATGTCGTCGTGATCGGTGGCGGCGACACCGGCAGCGACTGCGTCGGCACCAGCAACCGCCACGGCGCTGAAAGCGTCACTCAGTTCGAGCTGATGCCGATGCCGCCCGAACACGAGAACGGTCCGCTGGTGTGGCCGTACTGGCCGACCAAGCTGCGCACCTCGTCCAGCCATGAAGAAGGCTGCGAGCGCGAATTCGCCATCGCCACCAAGGAGTTCGTGGGCGGCGAAGGCAAGGACAAAGGCAAGGTCAAGGCGCTGAAGTCGGTGCGTGTCGAATGGCAGGGCGGAAAGATGGTCGAGGTGCCGGGCACTGAGCAGATCATCCCGGCCGATCTGGTGCTGCTGGCCATGGGTTTCGTCAGCCCTGTTGCCAGCGTCTTCGAGGCCTTTGGTGTCGACAAGGATGCGCGCGGCAACGCACGCGCAGGCACCGATGAGGGCAGCGGCTACGCGACCAACGTGCTGAAGGTGTTTGCCGCCGGAGACGCGCGGCGCGGCCAGTCGCTGGTGGTGTGGGCGATCCGCGAAGGCCGCCAGGCGGCACGCGAGATCGACGCGCTGCTGATGGGGCACAGCGACTTACCGCGCTGAGGCGCTGCGCGGCACTGAACACCGATGACCGGTGGCGGACCAGGCCATCGGTCGCCCGGTAAAGCATCCCCTATCATCAGCGACCCGGTGAGAGGCGCCACGCCTCTGCACGTTGTGCTGCCCCATGACCCCTGTGCCTGATTCCCGTTCGCCCCCACCGCCAGCCTTGGTTTCCATGCGTGGTGTGAGCTGCGGGTATGGCGACCGCGTCATCCTCAGCAACGTCGACCTCGATCTGCAGCGCGGCCAGGTGATCGGTGTAATGGGCACCTCGGGCGGCGGCAAGACGACGCTGCTGCGCCTGATCGGCCGCCAATTGACGCCGATTTCGGGGCAGGTGATTTTCGACGGCGTGGACATCGCCACACTTGATCGCGACGGGCTTTATGCGCTGCGTCGTCGCATGGGCATGCTGTTTCAGTTCGGCGCCTTGTTCACCGATTTGTCGGTGTTCGACAACGTGGCGTTCCCGTTGCGCGAGCACACCAACCTCAGTGAATCGATGATCCGCGACGTGGTGCTGATGAAGCTCGATGCCGTTGGCCTGCGCGGTGCGCGCGACTTGATGCCGGCGGAGGTGTCGGGCGGCATGGCACGCCGCGTGGCACTCGCGCGCGCCATTGCCCTCGACCCCGATCTGATCATGTACGACGAGCCCTTTGCCGGACTCGACCCGATCTCGCTCGGCAGCGCCTCGCGCCTGATCCGTGACCTGGGGCAAGCGCTCGGCGTCACCAGCATCGTCGTTTCGCACGACGTCGAAGAAACCTTCGCCATCGCCGACCGCGTCGTGTTCATCGCCAACGGCAACATCGTCGCGCAAGGCACGCCGGCTGAGATTCGCGCGAGCACCGACCCGCTGGTGCACCAGTTCTTCACCGCGTCGCCCGACGGCCCGGTGGAGTTCCACTACCCCGCCGTGTCGATGGCCGAAGATTTCGGCGCGGGAGCACGCCGATGAACTGGCTCAATCCGGCATCGGTCGGCCACCTGGTGCGCTGCCAACTCGTTAGCCTGGGCATGGCAGCGCGCTTGTTCGGTCGCCTGGTGGTGCTGACGCCTGCGGCGCTGCGCCGGTTTTCGCTGGTCAGCGAGCAGACCTATTTCGTCGGCAACCGTTCGCTGTCCATCATCAGTGTGTCGGGCCTGTTCGTCGGCTTCGTGCTGGCCCTGCAGGGCTACTACACGCTCAAGCGTTACGGATCGGCCGAGGCCGTCGGTCTGCTGGTGGCGCTGTCGCTGGTGCGCGAGCTGGGGCCGGTGGTGACCGCGCTGTTGTTTGCCGGTCGCGCCGGCACCTCTCTGACGGCCGAAATCGGGCTGATGAAAGCGGGCGAACAACTGGCGGCGATGGAGATGATGGCTGTTGATCCGGTGCGTCGCGTGCTCGCGCCGCGGTTCTGGGCGGGCCTCATTTCAATGCCGCTGCTGGCGGCGGTGTTCAGCGCGGTGGGGGTGCTGGGTGGCTGGCTTGTGGCGGTGCCGTTGCTCGGCATCGACGACGGCTCGTTCTGGTCGCAGATGCAAGGCGGCGTGCGCTGGAGCGCCGACGTGGGCAACGGCGTCATCAAAAGCATCGTGTTCGGCATCACCGTGACCTTCGTGGCGCTGTGGCAGGGCTACAGCTGCAAGCCGACGCCGGAAGGCGTGTCGCAGGCCACCACGCAGACGGTGGTGGTGTCATCGCTCGCGGTGCTGGCACTCGACTTCGTGCTCACCGCGATGATGTTTTCGATCTGAACTTTCTGATTCAACAACCGATATGGTTTTTCAAGGGGAATGACGTTGCAACAATCCCGTCATGACGTGTGGGTGGGGCTGTTCGTGATGGTGGGTGCGGCCGCGTTGCTGTTCCTGGCGCTCAAGGCCGGCAATTTGTTGAGCCTGAATTTCGACGAAACCTACGGTGTCGTCGCGCGCTTCGACAACATCGGCGGGTTGAAGCCGCGGGCCGCAGTCAAAAGTGCCGGCGTGGTGGTGGGTCGGGTGGAGTCCATCGGGTTCGACGACCGGACCTACCAGGCCAGCGTGGCCTTGCAGCTGCAGGAAAAGTTCAAGTTTCCCAAAGACAGTTCCGCCAAGATATTGACCTCGGGGCTGCTGGGTGAGCAGTACATCGGGATCGAACCCGGCGGTAATGAGAAAAATCTGGGTTCGGGCGATGTCATCACGCAAACCCAGTCTGCTGTGGTGCTGGAGAATCTGATCAGTCAGTTTCTGTTCAACAAAGCCTCAGACGGCAAGCCGAGTGCCGAAGCGGCCAAAGGAGAAGAAAAATGAAGTACCTGTCCGGAAGCAGCGGTTTGATGACTCTGGTTTGCGCCTCGCTGATGCTGGTCCTGCAGGGCTGTGCCTCGACGCCCTTGCCCAGCAGCACCGCGCAGGTCAACGATCCGATCGAGGGCTTCAACCGGACGATGTTCGACTTCAACGAGAAGGTGGACGAAAACGTTTTGAAGCCGGTGGCCACCGGCTACAACAACGTGGTGCCGAGCCCAGCTAAAACGGGCGTCACCAATTTTCATAACAACTTTGAAGACGCCTGGTCGGCGGTCAACAGCTTGTTTCAGTTGAAGTTCGAGCACGCCGCGAGCAACACCATGCGCGTGCTGGTGAACTCGACCATCGGGTTCGGCGGCTTGCTCGACTGGGGCTCGGCCATGCGTTTGCAGCGCTACAACGAGGACTTTGGGCAAACCTTGGGTTACTGGGGTGTGGGCGAGGGCGCGTATGTGGTCTGGCCCCTCCTCGGCCCGTCGACCGTGCGTGACTCGGCTGCTTTGCCCGCCGATCTGATGGCCGGGCCTGGCTTGGTCATCGAGAGCACGGCGATATCGATCAGCCAGTCCGCCTTGAACGTGGTTAACACCCGTGCGAACCTGCTGGACTCCACCGCGCTGCTCGATGACATCGTGCTCGACAAGTACATCTTCGTGCGCGATGGATTTTTGCAGCGTCGCCGCAGCCAGATCTATGACGGCAACCCGCCGAACGCACCGAAAAAATGATGCGGTGGCCGGTTGACGGCCCTCTGATCAACCAGCGGATTTGACGGGCGTGGACAGCGCTCAGCGAACTTTCCAGACGCCGACTGCCTCCAACGCCCATCACCGGTCCTGTAGACCGCAGAGAGACCTTGAAAATGATGCAAAAAAAGACACTCGCCTCGTTGTGTGCAGGTTGGCTGACAGTATTTGCACCTGCGCTGCATGCGCAAACCGCGTCGGCGCCTACCGCGGCCGCCGCGGCCGCGCAGTCGCCGGATCAACTGATCAACCGCTTGTCGAACGAGCTGCTCGATGCGGTTCGCGCCGACAAGTCGATCCAGGCCGGCGACACGAAGAAGGTGCTCGTGCTGGTCGACGAAAAGGTGGTGCCTTATGTGAGCTTCCAGCGCATGACGTCGTCGGCAGCGGGGCGCTATTGGCGTCAAGCCACGCCTGAGCAGCAGGCAGGCCTCGAAGCCGAGTTCAAGACCTTGCTGATGCGCACCTATGCCGGTGCCCTGGCGCAGGTGAAGGACCAGACGGTGGTCATCAAGCCGTCGCGCAATTTGCCGGAGGACGAGGAACAGATCGTTCGCACCGAAGTGCGGGGCGGCGGTGGTGATCCGGTTCAGCTCGACTACCGCGTCGAGAAATCCCCTGCCGTCGGTTGGAAGATCTATGACGTCAATGTGTTGGGTGTCTGGCTGGTCGAGAACTACCGCAACAGCTTTGCTTCGGAAATCGGTAAGACCGGCATCGATGGCTTGATCGCCAAACTCAGCGAGCGCAACAAGGCAGCAGCGGCGCGCAAGTAAGCACGCCGATCCCTGCCACACCGCCGACGCATGACTCCATGTTGACCTTGCCCGCCACCATCGGTCTGACCGAAGCGAAGGCCGCGATGCGTCCACTGGCCGAGGCCGCTTCGCGCGAGCCCTCGGACCGATTGACGGTCGATGCGGCGGGTTTGCAGCAATTCGATTCGTCGGCGCTGGCTGTGTTGCTCGAATGCCGCCGCCTGGCCGAAAAGTCGGGCCGCGCGTTTGAGCTCTGCGGTGCCCCGCCGCGGCTCGGCCAGCTGGCGCGTCTGTACGGCGTGGCCGAGCTGCTGGGCTTTGCGCCTGTTCAGGAATCCTCAGCGATCGCCTGATTCAGCCGTTGGCTTGCGGCTGGGCCGATCGCGGCAGCCCAGCAACCCGTTACTGCTCTTCCGACCACGCGAAGCCGTCGCGCGCGACCAGTGCGCTCGCCGCGGCCGGCCCCCAGGTGCCCGCTGCATAGGGGCGCGGCCCACCCCCCGC
Source organism: Burkholderiales bacterium (assembly GCA_031427315.1). Taxonomy (GTDB): domain Bacteria; phylum Pseudomonadota; class Gammaproteobacteria; order Burkholderiales; family Burkholderiaceae_C; genus PBB1. The sequence continues at coordinate 5,361 of JANPNF010000447.1, forward strand.
CGCATCGTCGCGCCTCCAGGCCTGCAAGATCGGCTCGACCCAGCCCCAGGCCTGCTCCTGCTCGTCGCTGCGCACAAACAGGTTCAGCCGGCCGGCGATCGCTTCGAGCAGCAGGCGCTCGTAGGCGCCGACCCGCGTTTCGGGAAACGCCTTGTCGAAATCCAGATCGAGCGACACCGCCGACAGCGCCTCGTTTTGGCTGGTGCCCTTGGCGGCCAGCAGGTGCAACTCCAGCCCGTCTTCCGGTTGCAGCTTGATCACCAGCTTGTTCGGCCGATTGATACCGGGAAAGATGCTGTGCGGCGTCGGCCGGAAGTTGACGACGATCTGCGCATCGCGCGCCGCCAGCCGCTTGCCGGTGCGCAGGTAGAACGGCACGCCTGCCCAGCGCCAGTTCTGCACCTCGGTGCGCAGCGCGACGAAGGTTTCGCAGCGGCTCTCCGGCGGCACCTTGACCTCGTCGAGGTAGCCCTTCACCGCCTGCCCCGCCGCGTTGCCAGCGCGGTACTGACCGCGCACCACG
>JANPNF010000448.1:0-4888 GCA_031427315.1 Burkholderiales bacterium
GCCGATCTGCTGCTGCACGTGGTGGACGCGGCAAGCCCGCTGATGGCCGAGCAGCAGGCCGAGGTCGACCGCGTGCTGGAAGAAATCGGTGCGGCCGATGTGCCGCAGGTCCTTGTTTTCAACAAGTGCGATCTGCTCGAAGCATCGCAGCAGCCGCGCGATCCGACCGATTGGGTCGAGGTTCACGCCGGCGTGCGCCGCCAGCGCGTGTTCGTCAGCGCGCGCGACGGCAGCGGGCTGTCCGCGCTGCGCGACGTGATTGCCCATGCCGCCGCCGGCCGCTTGAACGGCCGTGGCGCGCCCCCAGTTGATGTTCGCTTCGATTCGTCCACCACCCTGCCAGACGCCGCCCCCGGCCTGGCCCACCAACGTGCCAACCCGGCCTGAGCATGCGTGATTCTTTAGAACTTTCCCTGACTGCCCGGCTTTCCCAGGCCGGGCGTGCACTGTGTGACCTGTTGCGCGGGTTGGTGTTGCGCCGCGCACCGCCGACACCGGCCGGTGTCACCAACATCTTCAACAACGGGCGCAAGGACGGTCCGCCCGACCTGGACGAGCTGTGGCGCGACTTCAATCGCAAGCTCACGGGCCTGTTCGGCGGCAAGGGCGGGCCCACGCGTCCACCAGGCGGCAATGGCGAGCGGCCAGCGGGCGGCGGCCCGAGCTTTCAGCCTGACATGAAGAGTGCCGGCATCGGCGTCGGCCTCATCGGTGTGGTGGCCGTGCTGGTGTGGCTGGGCAGCGGCTTCTTCATCGTGCAGGAAGGTCAGCAGGCGGTGGTCACGTCCTTCGGTAAGTTCAGCCACACAGCGGACGCCGGTTTTCAGTGGCGCTTCCCGGGCCCGTTCCAAGCGCACGAGACGGTGTCGGTGACGCAGCTTCGCTCCGTCGAGGTTGGCCGCAACACAGTGGGTCAGGTGACGGGGCTGCGAGAGTCGTCGATGTTGACCGAAGACGAGAACATCGTCGACATCCGCTTCACCGTGCAGTACCGGCTGAAAGACGCCCGGGAGTACCTGTTCGAGAACCGGGCGCCCGACGAGGCCGTGGTGCAGGCGGCCGAGTCTGCGGTTCGTGAGATCGTGGGTCGCAGCAAGATCGACTCGGTCCTGTACGAGCAGCGTGATGCGCTGGCGGCCGACCTGGTGACATCCGTGCAGGGCCAGCTCGACCGGCTCAAGGCCGGCATCATCGTGGCCAACGTCAACGTGCAGAACGTGCAGGTGCCCGACCAGGTGCAGGCGGCGTTCAACGACGCCGTCAAGGCCGGAGCCGACCGTGACCGCTTCAAGAACGAGGGTCAGGCCTATGCCAGCAACGAGATTCCGAAGGCGCGCGGCGCTGCGTCGCGTCTGGCCGAAGAGGCCGAGGGCTACCGCGCGCGCGTCGTGGCGCAGGCGGAGGGCGATGGCCAGCGCTTCCGCTCGGTCCTGACCGAGTACCAGAAAGCGCCCGCTGTCACGCGCGACCGTCTCTACATCGAGACCATGCAGCAGGTTTACTCGAACGTCACCAAGGTGATGATAGAAAGCCGGGCCGGGTCGAATCTGCTCTACCTGCCGCTGGACCGGCTGTTGCAGCAGCAAGGTGGCGCCGCGCCCGCCGCCGCGCCATTGACCGTGGTGCCCGCGCCCGCCGATGCAGGGACCGCCCCGGCAGCCGCCGGCGACATCCGTTCGCGTGACAACACGCGCACCCGTGACCGTGAGGGGCGCTGAAGCCTAATTCCTGACATGAACCGAATCGGAATCATCATCGGCGGGGCGCTGCTGGCGCTCATGCTCTTCGCCTCGACGCTTTTCATCGTCGACCAACGCCAGGTGGCCGTGATCTTCGCCCTGGGCGAGATCAAGGAAGTCATCACCGAGCCCGGTCTGAAGTTCAAGCTGCCGCCGCCGTTCCAGAACGTCGTGTTTCTGGACAAGCGCATCCAGACGCTGGACAGCCCGGAGACCCGGCCCATCTTCACCGCCGAGAAGAAGAGCCTGGTCATCGACTGGCTGGTCAAGTGGCGCATCGCCGAGCCCAGGCAGTTCATCCGCAACAACGGCGTGGACTTGCGCAATCTCGAGACCCGTCTGGCGCCTGTGGTGCAGGCGACCTTCAACGAAGTGATCACGCGGCGCACGGTGCGCGGCGTGCTGGCCGTCGAGCGCGAAGCCGTGATGCAGGACGTGCGCAAACGTTTGGGCGACGAGGCCAAGGCCTTCGGTATCGAGATCGTCGACGTGCGCATCAAACGCGTCGATTTCGTGGCCGACATCACCGACTCGGTCTACCGTCGCATGGAGTCCGAGCGCAAGCAGGTGGCCAACGAATTGCGGGCCACGGGTGCTGCCGAAGGCGAGAAGATCCGCGCCGATGCCGATCGCCAGCGCGAAATCATCATTGCCGAGGCTTTCCGCGACGCGCAGAAGATCAAGGGCGAGGGCGATGCCAAGTCATCCGCGCTGTACGCCGACGCCTTCGGCCGCGACCCGCAGTTTGCGCAGTTCTATCGCAGCCTGGAGGCCTACCGGTCGACGTTCAGGAACAAGAGCGACGTCATGGTTCTGGACCCGTCCAGCGACTTCTTCCGTGCCATGCGCGGGGGTTCGCAGGGCGCGCCGGCAGCGGCCCCGCGCAAATAGCCCAGTCCGCTTTGCGGCGATGAGCGATCTCGTCCTCGGTGCGCTCGCCCTGATGTTGGTGCTCGAGGGCCTGCTGCCGTTCCTGAGCCCCAAGGCCTGGCGGCAGTTCTTCGAAAAGGCATTGCAGATGAGTGACGGGCGGATCCGGTTCACCGGACTTACGCTGATGGTCATCGGCGTATTGCTGCTCTACGTCTGGCGCTGATTCAGCCCTGGCGGGTCGGGTCGGCTGCGTTGGCGCAGGGTCGCCACAGCAGGTGCTTGCCGGCCACCCCGGCGCCTACAATGCCGCTTTCATCTCCGGTGCGTTTCATGTTGTCTGCTTGGCTGCTGCCAGAGCACATTGCCGATGTCCTGCCGGCGCAGGCTCGGCGCATCGAGGAGTTGCGCCGCGGTCTGCTCGACAAGGCGCGCGGCTATGGCTTCGAGCTCGTGATGCCGCCCCTGCTCGAGCACCTTGAATCGTTGCTGAGCGGCACCGGCCACGAACTCGATCTGCGCACTTTCAAGCTGGTCGACCAACTCAGTGGTCGCATGCTGGGCGTGCGCGCAGACACCACGCCGCAAGCCGCGCGCATCGACGCGCACCTGCTGAACCGGGAAGGCGTGACGCGACTGTGCTACTGCGGCCCGGTGCTGCACACGCGCCCGGCGGGGCTGTCTGCGACGCGCGAACCGCTGCAGTTCGGCGCCGAGATCTTTGGTCACGCTGGGCTCGAAGCCGATCTCGAGGCCGTCGAGCTGGCCCTGGACGGATTGTTGGCGGCGGGCGTGCAGGGCCTGGTGCTCGATCTGGCCGACGCGCGCATCCTGCGCGGTGTGCTGTCCGGCCTGGTGATGGAGGCTGCGCCGCTGCAGGAGGTGGTGCAGGCTTTGTCGGAGAAGGATTCGTCCAGCCTGGACCGCCTGACACGTGGGATGCCCGAGGCTCAACGCCGAGCGCTTTGCGCGTTGCCGCGCTTGTACGGCGGCGCCGAGGTGTTGCAGGCCGCGCGTGAGCAACTGCCCGACCGGCCGCTGGTGCGCGCGGCGCTGGAACAACTGGAGTGGCTCGCATCGCATCTGCGCCTGACCTATCCGGATTTGAACGTGGGCTTCGACCTCGCCGACATGAGCGGCAACGCCTACTACAGTGGCCTGCGCTTTGCGGCCTACGGTGGCGGTTGCCGCGACGCGCTGGCCCGCGGTTGGCGCTACGACGAGGTGGGTGCGGTGTTTGGCCGCAACCGCCCGGCGGTGGGTTTCAGCCTGGACCTGAAGGCGCTGGCCGAGGTAGCGGGCAACACCGTCGCGCCGGCGGCTGTTCGTGTGCCCTGGGGCGAGGACGCCGGGCTGCGCGCGGCGGTCAGGCGCTTGCGCGACACGGGCGAGGTGGTGGTGTCCGTGCTGCCAGGACACGAGGTCGAGTCGCAGGCTTTCATCTGCGACCGTGAACTCGTCGACGTGGCCGGGCGCTGGGTACTGCGCGCTATCGCCGCCGAGCCCGCTGCAGCGGCTTGAATTCGAACTTGGAGAACGCGCTGAACATGAATCCTGGCATCCTGCCGCCTGCGGGCCGCAATGTCGTCGTCGTAGGCACCCAATGGGGCGACGAAGGCAAGGGCAAGATCGTCGACTGGTTGACAGACCACGCCCAGGGCGTGGTGCGTTTCCAGGGCGGCCACAACGCCGGGCATACGCTCGTCATCAACGGGCGCAAGACGGCTTTGCAGCTGATCCCCTCGGGCGTCATGCGCGAGGGCGTGGCCTGCTACATCGGCAACGGCGTGGTGGTCGATCCGGCGCACCTGCTCGGCGAGATCGAACGTATCGAGCAGCTGGGCATCGACGTGCGCTCGCGGCTGTTCCTGTCCGAGTCCTGCCCGCTGATCCTGCCTTTCCACGTGGCCATCGACCACGCCCGCGAGGCGCTGCGCGAAAGCAGCGGCAGCGGCAAGATCGGCACCACCGGCAAGGGCATCGGTCCGGCCTATGAAGACAAGGTGGCGCGCCGCGCGCTGCGCGTGCAGGACCTGAAGCACCCCAAACGCTTCGAGGCCAAGCTGCGCGAGCTGGTCGACCTGCACAACGCCGAGCTGACCGGTGTGCTGCATGCGCAGCCGCTGGCGCTTCAACCCATGCTCGATGCCGCTATGGCCGCAGCCGAGCACTTGCGGCCGCTGATGGCCGACGTCGGCTACCGCCTCTTCACGGCGCACCGCGAAGGCGCCAACCTCTTGTTCGAAGGGGCGCAAGGCACGCTGCTGGACATCGATCAC
>JANPNF010000449.1:0-1706 GCA_031427315.1 Burkholderiales bacterium
GAAGTACGCATGGGTAATGGTAAAGGTAGTACAGAATACTACGTAGCTCAAATCCAGCCAGGTAAAATGTTATACGAGATGGACGGAGTGAGCGAAGAGCTTGCACGTGAAGCGTTCCGTTTGGCGGCTGCGAAGTTGCCAATTGAAACGACATTCATGACTCGCCAAATCGGTAGTTAAGGAAAGGTACGCTAACATGAAAGCAACCGATTTAAGAGCAAAAAGCGTTGAAGAGCTAAATGCGGAATTGATTGAATTGCGCCGCGCGCAATTTTCACTTCGCATGCAAGTAGCAACTCAGCAATTATCTAAAGTAGATCAGCTAGGTAAAGTACGCAAAGATGTAGCGCGTGTGAAGCTTGTATTGGCTGAGAAAGCGAAACAGGCATAACCATGACTGAAACGACAAAAGTAGTACGTAGCCTTACTGGTCGCGTAACAAGTGACAAAATGGACAAAACAGTTACGGTCTTAGTTGAACGTAAAGTGAAACATCCATTGATTGGCAAAGTAATTCGTCAATCTAAAAAGTTTCATGCACATGATGAAACTAACAGCTGCAAAGAGGGTGACTTAGTGACTATCGTTGAGAGTCGTCCACTTTCTAAAACTAAATCATGGGTTGTGAAAATAGCCTAAGTTTAGTTGATTGAATTGAGTGGTAAAGTTTACGCAGTTATTAGTAATAGTAATTGCGTAAATAGTATTAGCAATATACAATGTTGGACTTTTGGTGAGCGACGTAATTTTAAATAATTAAGTCATCAGCTCTCGCCCCAATACTGACCGGGTCTATCGGCCGTGTTAACTTTAAGATTATAAATCCTATCGTTAAAAATGGCTGGTGTTGGTTTAACGGATTAAGTTGGAGATTATTCTCATGATTCAAATGCAATCTCGGCTAGAAGTTGCCGATAACACTGGTGCGCGCTCTGTGCAATGCATCAAGGTTTTAGGTGGCTCTAAGCGTCGTTACGCTGGAATTGGCGACATCATTAAAGTGAGCATCAAAGATGCTGCGCCACGTGGTCGCGTCAAAAAAGGCGAAGTTTACAGCGCGGTAGTGGTGCGTACTGCTAAAGGTGTTCGTCGTCCAGACGGTTCTTTAGTTAAGTTCGATAGCAATGCTGCAGTCCTGTTAAATAATAAGCTTGAACCGATTGGTACCCGTATTTTCGGCCCAGTAACTCGTGAATTACGTACTGAAAAATTCATGAAAATCGTTTCATTAGCGCCAGAAGTGCTGTAGGAGCTCACATGAACAAAATTCGCAAGGGTGATCAAGTCATCCTAAATACCGGTAAAGACAAAGGTAAGCAAGGTGCTGTTGTTAGTATTCTTGATTCTGGGCATGTTGTTGTAGAGGGTCTTAACTTAGTTAAGAAGCATGCAAAACCAAACCCAATGAAAGGTATCGCTGGCGGCATTATTGCAAAAGAAATGCCACTAGATATCTCAAACGTTGCTTTATTTAACAGTGCGACCCAAAAAGGTGATCGCGTAGGCTTCAAAACATTAGATGATGGTCGCAAAATTCGCGTATTCAAATCTAATGGTGAAGCAGTGGACGCATAGGAAACATTATGGCGCGCTTAAAACAATTTTATAAAGACTCAGTAGTTAAATCGATGACTGAGCAATTTAATTACTCTTCAGTCATGCAAGTGCCGCGCATTGACAAAATCACATTGAATATGGGTGTGGGC
>JANPNF010000450.1:0-7159 GCA_031427315.1 Burkholderiales bacterium
ACTCACGTCAATTTGCAGTTCGCTTCACGCACCTCCAAAAAACTTTGCGTCGGGCGATGGCCCCGATGGCGTGGCGTTTGGCCGCGTGTCGAGCGGCAAGGGCTTTCTGGGCGATCTGGTCGAGCCTGCCGCATTGCCCGACTGGCTCAGCGATGACAGCAGCACACTGAGGCAGGCGGCGACAGCGACCACGACGCGCCTCATTTCACCGCTCCGGCAACGGCGCCGACACCGGCCGCCACCGCGGCGGGCGGTGCGGCGCCCAACGCTGCCAGCTTGGCCTCGATCAAGCGCCGGTATTCGATGCTCGGATCCATCGCCTGCCATGCCTTGGTGTAAGACGCCTTGGCGTCATCAGTTTTTCCTTGGGCCATCAGCACGTCACCGCGGCGATCGGCGACCAGCGAGTCGAAGCCGGTCGCGGTGGCCGCGTCGAGCTGCTTCAACGCCTCGTCGTACTTCTTGTTGTCGAGTAGCAGGCCAGCCAGCCGCAGCCTAGCAATGGTCTGATATTCGGTTTCAGTCGCGTGGGTGCCGACCCATTCGAGCGTTGCTTGGGCCGCATCGGCCTGGCCTTTTTCCGCCTGCACCTTGGCTGCCAGCAAGCCGCCCTGTTGCGCGAACGCCGTTTTCGGGTAACGCGACTTCAGGTCGCCGAACACTTGCACGACCTTGACAACATCGGCGGACTGCGCTGCCTTGTCGAGTTCGTCAAACATCGCGCCCGCCTGGGTCGCCTGCTCCCGCTGCCACCAGCTCCAGCCGGTCCAGCCGGCATACGCCACTAACGCCGCGATCAACAGCCAGGTGACGAGACTGCCGTGGCGCTTCCAGAATTGCTTGACGGAATCAAGCTGTTCTTGTTCTTCGAGGTCGAGATGCGTGGCCATGCTTGCAATGAATTCCGGACAGCTTCGGATTATGCGGTGCGCAACTCGTCAGCCCAGAGCGCTGCATCCGACAACACGCGTGTGCGCTGCGCGGCGCTGGCATCGCGCAAGGGCTTGATCGCGACCTCGCCGCGCGCCACTTCATCGTCGCCAAAAATCAGTGCGTGACGGGCCCCGCTGGCATCAGCACGCTTGAATTGCGACTTCATGCTGCCCAGGCCCTCGCGGCCGGCCGCATGCATCAGCACCGACACGCCGGCCGCACGCAGCGCATCGACAGTTCGCAACGCGATGGGCATCGCCGTGGGCGACGGCACCACCGCATAGGCATCAGGCGCGACCACAGGAGCCTCGATGCCTGCTTCCTTCAGCAGCAGCAGCAACCGCTCTATGCCCAGGCCCCAGCCCACGGCCGGGGCCGGCTTGCCGCCGAGCTGCTCGATCAACGTGTCATAGCGCCCACCGCCGCACACCGTGCCCTGCGAGCCCAGCCGCTCGGTGACCCACTCGAACACCGTCAGGTTGTAGTAGTCCATGCCGCGCACCAGCCGCGGGTTGATGCAGTAGGCCAGGCCGGCCGCGTCGAGTGATGCGCGCACCGCGTTGAAGTGCGCCAGCGACTCGGGGCCGAGGAAGGCCATCAACTGCGGTGCGGCCTCCACCACCGCTTGCATCGCCGGATTCTTGGTGTCGAGGATGCGCAGCGGGTTGCTGTGCAGCCGGCGCTTCGCGTCCTCGTCGAGCACCTCGGCGTGGGCTTCGAAGTGGGCGATCAAGGCCTCGCGGTGGGCCAGACGTTCGTCGGGCTGACCGAGGCTGTTGAGTTCCAGCCGGATGTCGCGCCCTTCGACCAAACCGAGTTCGCGCCACAGCATGCGGCACATCAGGATCAGCTCGGCATCAACGTCCGGCCCCGCAAACCCGAGTGCTTCAGCACCGACCTGGTGGAACTGCCGGTAGCGGCCCTTTTGCGGCCGCTCGTGTCGGAACATCGCGCCAATGTAGTAGAGGCGCTTGCCGCCGTCGCGCAGCAACGAATGTTCGGTGATCGCGCGCACCACGCCAGCGGTGTTTTCGGGGCGCAGGCTCAGGCGGTCGCCGTTCATTGAATCGATGAACGAGTACATCTCTTTCTCGACGATGTCGGTGACTTCGCCCAGACCGCGCACGAACAACGCGGTCGGCTCGACGATGGGCGTTCGCACACCGACATAGCCGTGGCGCGTCATCAGCGAGCGCACGCAGGCTTCGAACCAGTCCCAGGTCGCCGACTCCGGCGGCAGGATGTCGTTCATGCCCTTGACGGCTTGGATGGTGTCGCTCATGACGTTCTCAAGGATTCAACGAACACAGTCGAGGTGTCCGCGGGATGGCAGCAGAAATGGACGCAACGGCACAGCGCCGCGCGCGCAAACGGGCTCAGGTGGTTGATGCGGTGGTGGCGCCGTAGCGCTGGTCGATGTAACGCTCGACCAACGCATGGAACTCTTCGGCGATGTGGTCGCCGCGCAGCGTCAGCGCTTTGACGCCGTCGATGAACACCGGCGCCGCCGGCGCCTCACCGGTGCCGGGCAGGCTGATGCCGATGTCGGCGTGCTTGCTTTCGCCGGGCCCGTTGACGATGCAGCCCATCACCGCGACCTTCAGCTTCTCGACGCCTGGATAGCGGGCACGCCACAGTGGCATCTGGGCGCGCAAGTGGTCGTCGATTTGCTTGGCGAGTACTTGAAACGTGGTGCTGGTCGTGCGGCCGCAGCCGGGGCAGGCGGTGACGCTCGGGTTGAACGAGCGCAAGCCGAGGGACTGCAGGATTTCCAGTGCGATCGCCACCTCTTGCGTGCGCGCTTCGCCGGGCTGCGGCGTCAACGACACGCGTATGGTGTCACCGATGCCGTCTTGAAGCAGCAATGCCAGGGCGGTCGCCGAAGCCACTGTGCCCTTGGTGCCCATGCCTGCTTCGGTCAGGCCCAGGTGCAGCGCGTAATCGCAGCGCCTGGCCAGCGCGCGGTAAACGCTCACCAAGTCTTGCACGCCGGACATCTTGCACGACAGGATGATCTGATCGCCGTTCAAGCCCAGCGCTTCGGCACGTTTTGCCGAGGTGATGGCCGAAGTGATCAGTGCGCGGTACATGATCTGTTGCGGCGGGTGCGGCTCGGCCAACTTCGCGTTGTCGTCCATCATCTGCGCCAGCAACTCGGAGTCGAGGCTGCCCCAATTGACGCCGATGCGCACCGCCTTGTCGAGCTTCGCGGCGATCTCGATCATCTGCGCGAACTGGCGGTCGCCCTTGTCGCCCTTGCCCACATTGCCGGGGTTGATGCGGTACTTCGACAGCGCCTCGGCGCAGGCCGGGTGCTCACTCAACAGCCGATGCCCGTTGTAATGGAAGTCGCCCACCAATGGAACATCGATGCCCATGCGGTCGAGCTGATCGCGGATGTGCGGAACTGCTGCAGCCGCCTCGGGCGTGTTGACGGTGATGCGCACCAGCTCCGAGCCCGCCACCGCAAGCTCCTTGACCTGGATCGCGGTGCCGATCACGTCGACGGTATCGGTGTTGGTCATCGACTGCACGCGCACATGCGCAGCGCCGCCGATCGTCACCACGCGCGAGCCCCAGCGCACCTGCGCCTGCCGGGTGCGCTTGCTGGCAGGTCGTGCGGGCTCAATGAACTCGTCCAAAGCCTCAAAAGCACCGGGCGCCCCGCGGGCGCCGTCGCGCAGATCACCCATGCCGATCTCCTAATTCAGTTCGAGGCGCGCCACGTTGTCGCGTGTCAACGGTACGAGATCCACGGCCTGCCCGCGAAACGCCACCTCGATGCCCGCGGCATTGCCGATCTTGAGCTTGAAGGGCGTCACGCCGTCGAGCGCCAGGGCTTCGCCGCTCAGCAGCATGCGCGACACCAGCACCTTCGATTGCCCATCGACCACCTCGACCCAGGTGGATGCGCTGGCTTTTAGCTGCAGCGGCCCTTCTTTCACAGCGCCTAGAGCGGCAGCCGATGCCGCCGATTCCACAGCGACAGCGCTGGCTGCCACACCCGCCAGGGCCGCCGACGCAGCGTCTGTGGGCGCCACGGCAGCATCGACCGGCGCGACAACCGCCAGCAGCGGCTCGACCGCCACCACCACCACCGGGGCGCCCGCCGCGGGTGGGGCCGGTGGAGGGCTGGAGATCGCAGATTGAATCGACAACGCCCAGTCAGCCGGCATCAGCAAAACCAACAGGGCCGCGGCGGCGATCAGCGTCGTGACCCACACCGCGGGCGAGGTCAGCGCGGAAAAGCCGACCGGCTCGTGGCGCCCGGGTCGCTCGCGAAACGGTGTGTTGAAGCCGCCCTCGACCGCGTCCAGCCGGTAACCCGGCGCCCGTGGCAACGCGGCCAGCACCGGAGCTGGATCGATCTTCAGGCTGCGGCAGATCGTCTGCGCCAGCGCGCGCGCGAAGGTGGCATCGGGCAGCTCCGACAACCGGTCGGTTTCGAGCAGCTCCAGCTTGCGCTGCGACACCTTGATCGATGCAGCCAGCGCTGCGATGTGCAGCCCCTGTGCCTGCCGCGCTGTGCGCAGCAAGGTGCCTGCACTCGGCGCGGCGCCAGAAGGTGGGGGCATGCTAGGAGCACCGGATTCACTCATTGAACCGTCCTTCAGACAGCGCGATGGCCTCAGGCGACTGCGGGAAGCGGTTGCGCAGCTGCTCGCTGAACTCCGTCGTCCCCTGAGCGTTGCCGATCTTGTTCTCGATTCGTGCGGCCAGCCACAAGGTCTGCGCGCTGACCCAGGTAGGCACCGCGTTGACGCGACGGATGTAGAAGCGGGCCCGTTCCACATCTCCCTTGCGGAACAGCACTTCGCTGAGGTTGACGGCAACCGCTGGATTGCCGGGCTCCAGTGCGTAGGCACGCACCAGCGTGCGCTCGGCGGCGTCGGCTTTTCCGCCGCGGGCCTGACACACGCCTTGGGTCAGCAGCGTGCGAGCGCTGTCCTGGTATTGCGGTATCGCCAGTGCGCGGATGAACAGCGCATCGGCTTCGTCATAACGGTCCCGCTGACACAGATACCAGCCGAAGTTCTGCATCACGTCGGCGTCCTTTGGGTCGAGCTGCATCGCACGGCGAAAGCTTTCCTCGGCCAGTTGGTGGTCGCCGAGGTTGCCGTAGATCAGCCCGCGCAGGTTGAACGCCGCCGCCACGTTGGGGTTGGCGGCGATCGACTTCTTGACCTCATCTAGCGCCGTTGTCATCTGGCCGCGGCTGAAGTACGCCCCGGCCAGCTCGAGTCGGACGTTGGCGCGACGCGAGGCCTCGGTTTCGTCTGACGCGGTAGGCCGGTCCCGGGTGTCGGTGGACGTGCTGCCACGAGTGGCGCTGTTGACAGGGGTTGCGGGGTATCTGCTGTCGGGGCGGCTCACACAACCGACCAGCACCCCAGAAACGCAGATGCCGGCCACACCAACCCGCAGCACACGCCATGCTTTGCATGCTGCAGCAGCGGCAACACCGGTCGGAATGACGGTCATGCGGGCCTTTCGTGGGTCGGCGTCGCCACGTTGCGCGTTGATGGCACATCGAGCGGCAGGATCGGGATTGCCGCGCGACCCGCGCGCCGCTCAACCACGCGGGTACGGTCCTGCACCTCGCCCGCGAGTTGCCCGCAGGCCGCATCGATGTCGCTGCCGCGCGTCTTGCGGATCGTGGTCACGATGCCTGCCTCCTGCAGCACTCCGGCGAAGGCCTTGACGCGCTCCCGCGGGCTGCAAACAAGCCCAGACGCAGGAAACGGGTTGAATGGGATCAGGTTGAACTTGCACGGCAGCGGCTGCGCGCGAAGGCCGCGGCCCTGCACCAGATCGACTAACTGAGCGGCATGCGCCGAGCTGTCGTTGACGCCGTCGAGCATGCAGTATTCGAAGGTGATGAAGTCGCGAGGGGCGGCGGCGAGGTACCGGTCGCAGGCCGCCAGCAACTCGGCCAGCGGGTACTTGCGGTTCAGTGGCACCAAATCGTCGCGCAAGGCATCGGTGGGCGCATGCAGCGACACGGCGAGGGCGACCGGGCAATCGGCACGCAGCCGATCGATCATCGGCACCACGCCCGAGCTCGACACCGTGACGCGCCGCCGTGACAGCCCGTAGGCATGGTCATCGAGCATCACCCGCAACGCAGGCAGCAGTGCTGCGTAGTTCTGCAGCGGCTCACCCATGCCCATCATCACAACGTTGGTGATCGCGCGGGTGCCTTCAGGCAGACGCAGCCGCCGACGAAGGTGGTGTTCAGCAAACCAGAGTTGGCCCACGATCTCGGCCGTGCTGAGGTTGCGGCTGAAACCCTGGTGGCCGGTCGAGCAAAAGCGGCATCCCACCGCACAGCCGGCCTGCGACGACACGCACAAGGTGCCGCGATCGTCTTCGGGGATGAACACCGTTTCGACAGCATCGCCGCCGCCGACATCGAACAGCCACTTGATGGTGCCGTCAGCCGACGCCTGCTCGCTGAGCACAGCTGGCACACGGACCTCGCAGGCGGCGCCGAGCTTGTCGCGAAACGACTTGGCCAGATCCGACATCTGCGCACTGTCGGACACACCGCGCTGGTGCAGCCAGCGAAACAGCTGCGTGGCGCGGAAACGTTTTTCGCCCAGGCCCTCGCAGTACGCCGCCAGGCCAGCCAGATCGAAGTCGAGCAGGTTGACGGGCGTCATAAAAGGGCCGACCGGTACGTTGGCTTCAGCGACCGGAGGTCAACGGCCACGCATCAGCGGCTGTAGACCTGCGCGCCGGGGAAAAAGAAAGCGATCTCGGCGGCCGCGGTGTCTGCGGCGTCGGAGCCGTGCACCGCGTTCGCATCGATGCTGTCGGCGAAGTCGGCGCGGATCGTGCCCTTCTCGGCCTTCTTCGGATCGGTCGCACCCATCAGGTCGCGGTTTTTCAGGATGGCACCGTCGCCTTCGAGCGCCTGGATCATTACCGGGCCGGAAATCATGAAATCGACCAGATCCTTGAAGAAGGGCCGCGCCTTGTGCACCGCGTAGAAGGCCTCGGCCTCGCCGCGCGACAAGTGCGCCATGCGCGCCGCGATCACCTTCAAACCGGCCTTTTCGTAGCGGGCGTAGATCTCTCCGATCACGTTCTTGGCAACGGCGTCGGGCTTGATGATCGACAGCGTGCGTTCGACTTTTGCGGATTCAGCCATGAAAATTCTCCTGGAATCAAAGACTTAAAGATAAACCCAGCATTCTAGCGTGGTTGGGCGATGTGACGATGG
>JANPNF010000451.1:0-3312 GCA_031427315.1 Burkholderiales bacterium
TCGGCGCCACCGGCGCGCGCAGGCGAGCGTCGTTGATCGGCAGCGTGGGCAACGGCCTGAAGTCGATCGCGTCGGGGCACGCATGAGCAGTGTTTAAGAGTTCACGCTGATCGTCGAGCAGCTGACGTGGCTGGAGCAACCTGTGCGCGCGCAGGTGCCAACGACAGACGGCGAGCGTGTGGAAGAAGCGCTGAAAGCGCTTCTGTGCGCACGTGCCGTCCTCGAACAGCTGGCACAGATCAGCACCCCAATCCATCAGCCCGCGGGCACGACTTCACTCTGAAGGGTCGTATCGAACAAGCGGTCAAAAGGTAGTCGCTGCCGGCTTCGTCATAAAAATCACCCGCTCGACATTCGACGTGTCGGGCGGGTGAATTTCCATCTGGTTCAGTCGGTCACGCCGAGCGGCGGCGAGCTGCTGCACCGAGTGAGACCAACCCAGACCCCAGACGCCAGGCAGCTGACGTCAACGGCACGGCGGTGGGGGGTGTCGTAGGTGTGGGTGGTGGTGAGCGAGCTGTCAGCCGTCGCCGAACCGCCGAAAAACAGATTCTGCGGACCTGTGCCGATGTAGTTTCCGTTCGAAGCCGACGCAGTGAACGTGGCCAGATCGCCACCCATGCCGATGTAGTTCATGAAGTTGATCGGCGCCACCGTCACGCTGTTGGAACCGGTGGCACCGAGGCCGCTGAACAGCGTCGTTGGCGGCCCCGGAGAAGCGGTGCCAGTCGCTTGAAATGCAGTAGCCGCTGCGGTGACCGAGGTGGCATCCGGCGTCATTACCGTGCCGGTGATCGGCAGGATCACTTGACCATTTGTGGAGGCGGTTGCCGATACGTCGGTGTTGATTACCTTGTGCGTGACCAGCACGTTCGACGTCAGCGACAAGTCGAATGTATTGGCTCCGCGCACTCACTGGGCCGCGTCTGAATGACCCATTCGGACCGGCTGCCGAGCTTTGAGCAAACATTGCGATGAACGCCACCCAGCGCGGCCTCCCGCCGCGCCGCGCGCTTGATGCGCGTTCTGCCATCGTTCAGCTCACTTCTGCGCGATCAGCAACTTCGCTTCGTCGCGTCCGGGGGCGGTGATGTTGCTGTCGAGCGCTTTCTTCAGCAGCTCGCGTGACCTCGAGGTGTCGCCGTTCTTGTGCAGCGCCAGACCCAGATGCAACTGCAAAAGCGGTGCGTGGGGGGCCTGTTGCAGCGCACGTTCGAGCACCGACACCGCATCGCCGTATTGCGCGAGCTTGTAGTGCGTCCAGCCCAGGCTGTCGAGATAGCCCGGGTTGTTCGATTCCTTGAAGCGTTGGATCAACGCCAATGCGCGGGTCAGACTCGCGTTGTCGCCCTTGAATTCGGTCAACAGGTAGGCAAGGTTGTTGGCGTATCTGTCGTCGTCGGGCGCCCGCTTGAGCAGCGTCTCGTAAAGCGCAATGGCGTCGTCTTGGCGACCGGCGCGCGACAGCCATTCGGCCCGGGTGGCTGGGATCGTCAGATCGGCGGGAATCGCCTTCTCGCCTTGTTCGAGCACGGCAATTGCCGCACCGATGTCGTTTTGCGATGCCTTGACGCGAGCCAGACTGGTGTAGCCCGCGCTCACCGACGGCGCGAACGCGATCATCTTGCGATAGGCCGTCTCGGCCTGCGGCAGATCGGCACGTGCGACCGCGACCTCGCCGCGCAGCTGGTAGGGCAGCACGTTCTTCGGGTCGCGCAGCGCTAACGCATCGATGCGGGCATGGGCCTCGTCGAAGCGGCGTTGGGCAATCAGCACGCCAATCGCCCACAGCACCGGCTCGGGCGATGCCGGTGCCAGGCTGCTGGCGCTGTCGTATTCCTTCAGGGCAGCGTCGTACTTCTTCTGATCGGCATACAGGCGGCCGAGTTTGAGGAAGCCCACCGGGTTCTGCGGGTACTGGGACTTCAGCGAGACGAAGGTTTTCTCGGCACCGACCATGTCTTTTTGTACCAGCGCGAGTTGTGCCTTGATGTCATAGGCGCGCAGGTTCTGCGGCGCGGCCTTGAGGGCAGTGTCGATCTCGGTGTTGGCGGCCTGGTACTCCTTCGCATCGGCCATGTCGGCGGCCAGCAGCAGGCGCAGATCGGCGTTGTCGGGCTTGAACTTCACCGCATCGGTGAGCACCTCACGCGCCAGCTGCGGCTCGCCCGTCTTGCGGTGTGCTTGCGCAAGCAGACTGACCACCTCGGGCGAGCTGGGTTGGTCTTTCGCCGCAGACCGCAGGTCGATGATGGCGTCGTTGGCCTTGCCCTCGGCCAGCAGCATGCGCCCACGCATCAGCAGCGCCGCACCGTCGCGCGGGCTGGCCGCCAGCACCTCGGCCACCAGGGCGCGGGCCTGCGCGACCTTGCCCTGCGACAGCCAGTCGGCGGCGAGCTGATCGCGCGCCACCAGCGAGGCCGGCGCCAGCTTGTCGAGGTCGATGATGTCTTGCAACACGCGACGGGCGTCAGTGGCACGGTCGGCCGCGCGGTACAGGCTGACCAGCCCGAAGCGCAGCGTGGTGTCCTTCGGCTTGTCGGCGATCGCCGCGAGAAATTCCTTCTCGGCCACCCCCTTGCCGCGCCGTGACGACAGGTAGTCGAGCAGCACCAGCGTGCGCTGGCTGTCGTCGGGTTCGGCTTTCACTGAGGCGCGCAGCACCGATTCGGCGAGGTCGAGCTCGTTGTGGCGCGTATGGTGCAGCGCCCAGGCGTTCCACAGGTCGATGTTTTTTGGCGCCTGCGCGGTGGACTGGCGAAAGAAGGCCACGGCCTTTTGCAGCATCCCGGCCTCTGTCGAGGCGCCAGCGATCTGCGCGCCCACCTGCAACAGCGACAGGTTCTTCGGCTCGCTTTTCAACGCCGCTTCAACCACCGCCAATGCCTCCGCCGTGCGGCTTTGGCTGGTGTACAGCCCGGCCAGCAGCATGCTGGCTTCGATCGGTGCTGCGGCCTGCTCGGCGATCAGCGCTTTGGCCTGCGCGATGGCCCCGGGCACGTCGTTCTTGCGCGCCAGCAACGCGGCCTGGAGGGTGCGCGCGCCGAGGTTCTTCGCATCGGCGGACAGCACCTCGGACACGGTTTTGTCGGACTTGTCGATCTCGCCGGCCAGCAGGTAGATGCGCGCCAGGCCGACCTTGGCATCGAGGTGGTCGGGCTTGAGCTCAACGGCCTTGAGGTAGCTGCCATAGGCGCGCTGGAACTCGCGCTTGCCATCGGCGACCTGGCCCGAGATGAAGAACGCCTGTGCATTCTTCGGGTCGATCTGCAACACGTTGCGGATCTCCACGTTGGCCTTGTCCCAGTCGGC
>JANPNF010000452.1:0-8333 GCA_031427315.1 Burkholderiales bacterium
TGCGAGGAAGCCTCGTGCCCGAACATCGGCGAGTGCTTCGGCAAGGGCACGGCCACCTTCATGATCATGGGCGACAAGTGCACCCGGCGCTGCCCGTTCTGCGACGTGGGCCACGGCCGGCCCGACCCGCTGGACGTCAACGAGCCGCTGAACCTGGCCAAGACAATCGCCGCGCTGAAACTGAACTACGTGGTGATCACCAGCGTCGACCGCGACGACCTGCGCGACGGCGGTGCCGCGCATTTCGTCGAATGCATCCGCCAGACCCGGGCGCTGTCGCCGGCCACCCGCATCGAGGTGCTGGTGCCCGATTTCCGCGGCCGTGACGACCGCGCACTCGGCATTTTGAAAGCAGCGCCGCCCGACGTGATGAACCACAACCTGGAAACTGCGCCGCGCCTCTACAAAGAAGCCCGGCCCGGCAGCGATTACGCGTTCAGCCTGAACCTGCTGAAAAAGTTCAAGGCGCTGCATCCCGATGTGCCGACGAAGAGCGGCCTGATGGTGGGCCTCGGCGAGACCGACGAGGAAATCCTGCAGGTCATGCGCGACATGCGCGCGCACGACATCGACATGCTGACCATCGGCCAGTATCTGGCGCCCAGCGGCCATCACCTGCCGGTGCGCCGCTACGTACACCCCGACACTTTCCGCATGTTCGAGGCCGAGGCGCAGAAGATGGGTTTCACCCATGCCGCCGTCGGTGCCATGGTGCGCAGCAGCTACCACGCCGACCAGCAGGCGCATGCGGCGGGTGTGGCGGGTGTGGATGCCCCGACACTGCGGCGCTGAGCCGAGTCAACGCAGCGGCGTGGGCCGACGTTTTAGCCTGCGGGGTGTGCTGCCCGTGGCGCACACTGCGATCAACGCAGGCCGTTCAATCCACCCACCGTCATCAGGAGACATCCATGCAACGCAGGAAATTCACCATCGGTCTGTTGTCGGGCGCGGGGCTCTGCGGGGTGGGCGCATCGCCTGCGCAGGCTGGCTCGATGCTGGGGTCGCTCAGCGACGGCGATGCCGCATCGGGCATCCGCGCGGCGTTGGAGCGCGGTGCGGAATCGGCAGTCGGGCTGCTCGGCAAGACCGATGGCTTTCTCGGCAACCCGAAGGTCAAGATACCGTTGCCTGGCGTGTTGAAAAAAGCCGCCAAGTTGCTCAAGGCCACCGGCGAGGGCGACACCGTCGATGAGCTGATCACTGCGATGAACCGGGCCGCCGAAGCGGCCGTGCCTCAGGCCAAGGAGCTGCTGCTGAGCGCCGTCAAATCGATGAGCGTCGAGGATGGCCGCAAGATCCTCTCGGGCGGTGACCAATCCGTCACCGATTTTTTCTCCACCAAGACGCGCGAGCCGCTGGGCGTCAAGTTTCTGCCCATCGTGACGCAGGCCACCGAGAAAGTCGCACTGGCTGACAAGTACAACGCAGTGGCCGGCAAGGCCGCCGGCATGGGTCTGCTCGACAAGAAGGATGCGAACGTTCAGCAGTACGTCACCGGCAAGGCGCTGGACGGCCTCTACTTTATGATCGGCGAGGAAGAAAAAAAGATCCGCAAGGATCCGATCGGCACCGGCAGCGACATCCTGAAAAAGGTGTTCGGCTCGCTGAAGTAAGGGCGACGACGGCGCGGCGCACGGGCGTGCGGCGCGCTACCGTCACAGGGTTTTCGACAGTTCGAACATCAGAACCGACGGCAGCGCCGCCTCCAGCGCGTCCTGGCCGACCCGCGCACGCTCGGTGCCGGTGTCGTCGGACACATTGAAGTCCTTGCCCTCTTCGACGATGTCGATGAACGGAAAGCCCGGCACCTCGGCGCGGATGTCGGCGCGGAAGCGGTCGAATCGTTCACCATGCAGGATGCCCTCGACGATGATGGCGTGCGGCAAACCGTCGCGACAGAAGTCGGCGGCCTCGTCGATCGAGGCGACCATGTCGATGATCAGTCCCATCGGGTGCAGCACGTCGCGGATGCGCGAGCGCACGCTGCGGCGCGAGGCAATCACCACCACATGGCTACCAGCCAGCGGCTTTGAGTTGACCGAGCTGTCGAAGCCCTGGTCGAGATCGACCGCGCTCAGGCCTTCGATGTCGGCATTGGCTGGCAAAGCAAAGTCCATCGCGACGGTCACTGTGCGGTCATTCACCTGACGCGCGAGACCCAGGTGCATCGTCTCGGCGGTCTGTTCCAGCAGCCGCCAGGTGAGGCTGTCGAGTGGCAGTGGCGGTGTTGCCGGATCGGCGGCGATTAACGCGAATCGGCAGGTCAGTCGCGCGTGCCCTTTCCATGGATCCGCTCCAATGACCAGCTCGATCGCCGAGCGGGTCTGGGTCAACGCCCAGTCGATCAGGGTGTTGAGCAGGCTGAACATCAGCGAGGCATCGACGATCACATCGACCGGCGTTGCCGTTGGCTGCACCAAGACGCCGCGGGCGTCGGTTTCGCGCTTGCGGTGGGTGAGCACCGATTGCAGCGTGTCCAGCAAGGCCACCCGCTCGCGCGACTGCGCCAGCCCGGCACTGGCGAAGCGGGCCAACAGCTGCGCGGTCATGCCGAGCTGGCGCGCGGCTTCGATCTCTTCGCGCAGCAGGCGCAGCGCAGCGCGGTCGATCCGACCACTGGCGGTCAGCGCGTTGACGCGCTCCAGCGCCAGCGTCAGCGGATGCGCAATCTCGGCGCCGAGCTCGGCCATCAGGTCGCGCCAGCGAACGCCGTCGGCCATGGGAGTCGGCGTCCGTGGTGGTGGAATCGGCGTTGCGGTGGTGAAGGTGGCGCTCATGGAATCGGCATCGCTGGCCGCGGGAGTGTCGTCCGTTACGGCATGGGTCGGTGGGAGGGCGGGGCATCCAGTGGGCCGGGGCGCCCGACAACGGCGCTGGTCCATGGTCGCGCGGCTCTGGACAGCCGTAGTGTTCACTTGGCCGCTGCATTGCGCCAGTCGGCAAGACCTGTCGGCACCGGGCCTGGCGCGTGAATAACTCACGCACTGCGGCGCGGCGTGCAGGCGTCCTCGTTGGCTACAGACTTTCCCAGCCACCGAGAGTCGGTCCGTGCGCTTCGATAATCCCTCGCATGAGGTCCTCTTACGCCCGCCCACGGCGCGTCGTCGCCGTGCTGTCGATCGTGCTGATCGGCGGCTTGGTCGCCTGCTCGCCGGCGTTGAACTGGCGCGAAACGCGTCCACCCGACAGCGAGGTCAGTGCGCTGTTCCCGTGCAAGCCCGACCACCACGTTCGGCGTGTGATGCTGGCGGGTGCCGAGCTGGCGATGCAGTTGTCGTCGTGCACTGCGGCCGACAGTGTTTACGCACTGAGTCGCATCGATGTCGGCCGGGCCGACCGGGTGACCCCGGTACTCCAGGCCTTGCGCGAGGCGGCGGCCGGGAACATCGGTGGCCCCACTTCGGTGAAAGGCGCGCAGCCCGTGCCTGGCATGGCACCGCATCCGCTGGCGCAGCGGCTCGGCTGGAGCAGCCTGCGTGCGGACGGCACCCCCATCGCAGCGCAGGCGACGTTTTTCACACGAGGAACGCAGGTCTACCAGGCCACCGTCGTCGGCGCACGGCTCGACGCGGACGCGTTGGACACCTTTTTCGCCGCATTGAAACTGCCATGAGCAGGCTGCCGTTGTGAAATCCCCGACGCCAAGCTGCCGCGATACGCGCATTGGCGGCGGCCACCGATTGAACTGCCGATAATCCGCTGCCATGCCTGGATTGCTGATCATTGCCCATGCCCCGCTGGCTTCATCGCTGAAGACGGTGGCGTGTCATGCCTTCCCCGACAGTGCCGCGGCGCTGGAAGTGCTGGACGTCGAGCCGCAGATGCCGGTCGAACAGATCGAAGCGATGGTGGCCGAGCTGCTGGCCAAGGTGCGTGATCCGCAGGCGCTGATCCTCACCGATGTCTTCGGCGCCACGCCTTGCAACGTCGCCCAGCGCCTGGCGGGGCTGGCCGAGCCCGGTCAGGTGAAGGTGGTCACTGGCGTCAATGTGCCGATGCTCTGGCGTGCCCTGTGCTACCTCCATGAACCGCTGGATGCCGTGGTGGCGCGCGCGGTCGCGGGGGCCACGCAGGGCGTCATGCAGGTGTCCATTTCCCGACCGCAAAATCAGGCAATTCAGCCCGGCACCCATGATCCGAATCCGCGTCACCATCAGCAATAAGCTCGGGCTGCACGCGCGGGCCTCCGCCAAGCTCACAAAAATGGCTGGCGGCTTTCGAAGCGAGGTGTTCATCAGCCGCGGCGACCGCCGCGTCAATGCCAAAAGCATCATGGGCGTGATGATGCTGGCTGCCGGGCTGGGCGTCGATGTCGAGCTCGATGCCGCGGGCGACGATGAACAGGCGGCAATCAGTGCGCTAGTGGCCCTGATCGACGAAAAGTTCGGCGAAGGCGAATGAGCCACCGCAGTCGCAGGCCACTGCCGGGCCGCGACATCACACGCAGGCGCCTCAGATGCCGAGGAAGTGCCGGCGGTAGCGCGCCGGCAGGTCTTCCATGCGCATCATCATCGGCAGGTCGGCGGTGTTGAAGTCCGGGTCCCAGGCCGGCGGGCCCAGCACCTGGGCGCCGCACCGAAGATAGCCGCGAATCAGCGACGGCGCCTCGACGCACAGATCGCGCTGCAACTCGGCGATGGGCAGCGGCAGGCGCGGTGGCACCTGACGTTCGACCGGCGCCAGATGGCTGTGTCGCAGCTGCTCCCACAAACTGGCCGCCGCATGACCACCGTCGCGCATGCTGATGCTGGCGCAACCGATCATCGTGCGCAGCTGGTTGCGCTGCATGAAGTTGGTCAGCGCACCCCACAGCGCCAGGATCACTCCGCCCCGCCGCCACTCGGGGTGCACGCAGGAGCGACCGAGCTCGACCATCGTCGGGCGCAGCGCGCGCAGCCGCGTCAGATCAAATTCACTCTCGCTGTACAGCCCGCCGATGCGCTTGGCGGCCGCGGGTGTCAGCACGCGGTAGGTGCCGACCACAGCGCCGGGCTCGCCGTCTGCGGTGGGGGTGCTGCGCACCAGCAGGTGCTCGCAGTAGGCATCGAACACGTCGATGTCGTGTCCGACAGGCGCGCCGCGCGGCAGCGTCAGGCGGGCACCCAGCTCGGTCACGAACACCTGGTAGCGCAAGCGCTGGGCAGCCCGCACCTCGTCTTCGTGGCGGGCCCAGCTCACCTCGAAGCCGGCGGGTCGGTCCGACGCCACCGTGGCGAAGCCGGCACGCTGACGCCAGGCCGCACCGAGCCCCGGAAACGAAGCCAAGGGCGACTCGGGTGTTGCCCCCTGCGCCTTGAAATCTGAAGAGTCCATTCGCGCATGCTGACGGGCCGGGGTGACCGGCTTGTGAAGTTCGGGTGACGCCGTGATGACAGCCGACGTGGTGACGGAGGCGCCGCCCGTGACAACCCGGGGCGGCACGGCCCAGGGGCGCTGCTAGCATGACCCATGAGCTTTCAGCTGTTCGGACTGCCCGTCTCGCGCGGGGTGGCCATCGGTCGCGCGGTGCTGGTGTCGTCGAGCCGGATCGACGTCGCGCACTATTTCATCCCGGTGGCCGAGGTCGGTCGTGAAATCACGCGCTTGCGGGTCGCCCGCAACGCCGTGGTCGCTGAGCTGACGGCCTTGCAGGAAGACCTGCCCGGCGATGCACCGGCCGAGCTGTCGGCGCTGCTCGACGTGCACCTGATGTTGCTCAACGACGAGACGCTGGAGCTGGCCACCAAGCAGTGGATCGAAGACCGCTGCTACAACGCCGAGTGGGCCTTGTCAGCGCAGTTCGAGGTGCTGGCGCGCCAGTTCGACGACATGGAAGACGACTACCTGCGCGAGCGCAAGGCCGATGTCGAGCAGGTGGTCGAACGGCTGCTGCGCGCCATGGCGCGGGGATCGCCCACCTTGACCGATGCGGCACTGCAGCCGGCCAGTGCCGACGCGCACAACGAGCCGCTGGTGCTGGTGGCCAACGACATCGCGCCGGCCGACATGCTGCATTTCAAGCGCACCGTGTTTGCCGGGTTCGTCACCGATGTCGGCGGCACCACCTCGCACACGGCCATCGTGGCGCGCAGCCTGGACATCCCGGCGGTGGTCGGCGCGCGCGAGGGCTCGCGCGTGATCCGGCAGGACGATCTGGTGGTGATTGACGGCGATGCGGGGCTGGTCATCGTCAACCCGTCGGACATCGTGCTGGAGGAATATCGCTTTCGCCAGCGGCAGCGCGATCTGGAACGGCAGCGCCTGTCGCGGTTGCGGAACACGCCGGCCGTGACGCGCGATGGTGAGCCGGTCGAAATGTTGGCCAACATCGAATTGCCGGGCGATGCGGTGGCGGCGGTGGCCGCCGGTGCCGTGGGCGTGGGCCTGTTTCGCAGCGAGTTTCTGTTCATGAACCGCGCGGGTGAGCTGCCCGGCGAAGACGAACAGTTCGAGGCCTATCGCTCGGTGGTGCTGGCGATGAGCGGCATGCCGGTGACGATACGCACGGTGGATGTGGGTGCCGACAAGCCGCTCGACCGGATGTCGGTCAACGAGCTTCGACACGAGCACGCCTTGAACCCGGCGCTGGGCTTGCGTGCCATCCGCTGGAGCCTGTCGGAGCCGGCCATGTTCCGCCAGCAGATCCGTGCCATCTTGCGTGCCAGCGCCTTCGGCAAGGTGAAGCTGTTGGTCCCGATGCTGGCGCATGTGGGTGAAGCGCGGCAGACCCTGGACGCCATCGCGCGGGCCAAGCAGCAGCTGGCAGATGCCGGCAAACCGTTCGGCCATGTCGAGGTCGGCGCGATGATCGAAGTGCCAGCCGCCGCGCTGGTGTTGCCCAGCCTGCTGAAGCTGTTCGATTTCGTGTCGCTGGGCACCAACGACCTGATCCAGTACACGTTGGCGATCGACCGCGGCGACGAGTCGGTGGCGCACCTTTACGACCCGTGGCATCCGGCGGTGCTCACGCTGATCGAGAGCGTGATCCGTCAGGCCCGAAAGGCCGGCAAGGCCGTGAGTGTGTGCGGTGAGATGGCCGGCGACGCCGCGTTCACCGAAGTGCTGCTGGCGATGGGCCTGCGCAGCTTCTCGATGCACCCGTCGCAGATCGCGTCGGTCAAGCAAATCATCCTGCGTGCCAACAGCAAACGCCTGTTGCCGTTGATCGAGGGCGCGTTCCGCACTGACGATGTGTGGGCCGGTTGCGAGCGCCTGCGCGCGGCGGTCTCGGGTCGGCCGGTGCTCGACCTGCCGTCAGCGGGCTGACGCCTCAGCGCTGCCCGAACATCATCTGCCGCGTCAGCGCCGATTTCAGCGGCGAGATCGTTTGCACAGCCGCCAGCCCCAGGCCGCGTGCCGTGCCAGCGCCCGGAAATTGCCAGGTGAAGCTGCGCGCGAGAAAGTCGGTGGCAGCGATCGTGGCCCAGCGGTCGGGGGCGCGTTGTCGATTCAGCCTGCGCAGCGCCTGATCGACGTCGGCCGAGCGCGACAGCGCGCGCACCAGCACGAAGGCGTCGCGCAAGCCGAGGTTCAGCCCCTGCCCCGCCACCGGATGCAGCGTCTGTGCGGCATTGCCGATGCGCACGATGCGGCCATCTGCGGCACTGACCAGGCTGCGCTCGGCGTTCAAACCCAGCGGGAAGCGCTTCAGTGAACTGATGCCGGTGATGCGGCCGGCCTCGGCCGGAAAAATCGTGTTCAGCACGCTGCAGCGCTGTGCGTCGTTCAGCTTGGCCACTGGGTCGTCGTTGCCGGCGACACACCACACCAGCGCGGCACGGCCCGGTGCCAGCGGCAGCAGTGCGGCCGGGCCGTGGCGTGTGAAGCGTTCGTAGGCCACACCGTCGCGGGCGCCGTCCAGCGTCACCTGGCCCACCCAGGCGAGCTGGCCATAGTCGCGGGTGATCGCCTTACGCGCCTGCTCGGCGAAGACGCCGCCTTCGGCAATCACCGCCAGATCGAAGGCCTCGGCGATGTCGGCATCGACCTCGACACCGCCCGCGTTCAGCGATTTCAACGAGCGCACCGGCGTGGCGAAGCGGTTGACCAGCCGTTGCGGCTCGGCATCGCTTGCCTGCATCCAGGCCCGTTGCAGCGCGGCGGTAACGCTGCCGTACGACAGCACTGCCCCCAGCATCGCCACGCCGCTGTCCGAGGCGCGGATGCGCACCTGCGGCTCATCGAACGGGCGGCCGAGCCACCCGCCCACGATCCCGCCGACCAGCCCCACCAATGAAGGCACCTGCTGCGACACATGCACCTCGGTGATCGGCTGCGCCGCCTCGTCACGCCAGGCGCCCAGGCGCTGCAGCAGTTGCACGCTGCCGAGCGACATCGCCAGCGTGCGCGGGTCG
>JANPNF010000453.1:0-1578 GCA_031427315.1 Burkholderiales bacterium
GCTCTGCCCCCTGCAGGGGTCTGCCCAGCCGCAGGTGAATCCCGCACAACCCGTCGGGGCACATTCACCACTTTCTGCGGTGCAGCCTCCATACGCTGAAGGTTCTCCGTGCTGAACGAGCTCGACTGTGGCGTCGTGCTGTTGCGCGACGGTGCACACGTCGTGCACATGAACCACGCCGCGCGGCGTGGTCTGCGCAGGCTGGTCACGCTCGGCACAGAGGGCGCGCGGGTCGCGGTTGTGCTGATCCCGATCGGTGACCCCATCGACGGCAGCGCCCCGCTCACGGCCCTTGTGTTTGGCCGCAGCCGGCTTTGCGAACGCATCTCGGTGCAGTGGTTCGCGCGTGCACATGGGCTGACGCCAGCCGAGTCGACCGTGCTTGAATTGCTCTCGGATGGCTTGCAGCCGAGCGACATCGCACGCGCCAACGCCGTGGGCATGACCTCCGTGCGCACGCAGATCAAGGGCGTTCGCGACAAGAGCTGCGCCGCCAGCATTCGCGGCCCGTTGCACCAGGTGGCGATGCTGCCGGCCATCAACGCGCGACCGCTTCGGCCGTGTGCAGGCCGGGTGCCAGGGTGCGGGCCACCAGCTCGCGCGTGCAGCACCTCGCACTGCGCCTGGGCCTGCAACACCTGCGGTGTCGGGTTCAGCCAGGGCTCGGACGGCGAGTGGTCGAAAAGACCGAGCAGCCCGACATTGACGCCAGCGGCGCAGAGCGCAGCGGCTGCAGTGCAGGCCATCGTCGGCCGCGCGGCGCCCGCCGTCATCGCCCATATCGGTGCGAGCGCGTCCTACCGGCATGGGATGGCAGCACTCGCCAGACAAGCGTCGCAATGCCAGACTGGTGTCCCGCAACGCCACGGACCCAGAGCCCACTTGTGCATGAGCCTCAAGACCCGCGCCGGGGCCGTCGACAGCCTGATCGATGCCCTTCCTGTGCCCCTGGGTCGGTTGGCCCTGCGCGGCTTGGCCCATCCCTGTCGAAAGGGCGTCATCCTGATCGACGAAGGCGACAGGGGCGACACGCTTTGCATCATCTTGACCGGACGCCTGGGCCAAGTCCGAACGAATCACACACCGCGACATGGCGGCGCGGGTGGGATGCTCAAGCGGGCTCCGCCGGGTCGCCCTTCGAAACCCTGCGCGCGTTCAGCTTCACCGACGTTGCCAACTACAGCCTGTACACCTTCACCGGCGACAGCAGCGTGCTTGACGCCAACGGCAACAAGGCCCGCTTCACACGCCTGTTCGCGCAGCGTCATGGCGGCGTCTGGCATGCCTTCAACGACCGGCTGTCGACGACGCCGATCTGGACCATCCGGCTGAACAAAACGGCCAGTGACGCGCTGCGCCAGGCGCTGGGCATCGGCTGATGACGGCGCTCAGGGCAGCGGCGCGTCGAGCGCGCGCACGCTGTCCCTGAGCCACCACAACATCAACAGCGCCGGTGCCGCCAGCACCGTGCTGACGATGAAGAAGGCGGGGCCAGCCGATGCTCTCGGCCAGCACGCCGGCCAGCGGCCCGACCCACACGCGGCCGACCGATGCAAAGGCAGACAACAGCGCGTACTG
>JANPNF010000454.1:0-8317 GCA_031427315.1 Burkholderiales bacterium
TCGGGCTGATCGGGGTGATCTTCCAAACCCATGCGCGAGACGAAGGTTTCGTAGCCGCCGACGATCACCATGATCAGCAGGTTGGAGATCATCACCACGTCGATCAGCGCGAGCACGACGAGCATGATCACCGTCTCATTGAGCTTCGGGGCTTCATAGCCGATCACCGCGCCAGCGGCATCCTTGATCGGTGCAAGTTGATAGCCGATGCTCTGAACCAGCGCGGCGAGCGCCTTCTCGCTGCCGAACACCGCCTCGATCAGGTGGACGAGTTCGACCCAGAAATGGAACACGTAGACCGCCTGTGCCAAGATCAAACCCAGGTACAGCGGCAGCTGCAGCCAGCGGGTGGCGAAGATCGCCGCAGGCAACGGGCGCAGCCGACGGGGCGAATTCGGTGGGGTCGGAAGGCTCATGGGTGGGCTCGGTTAGGCAGGCCGCCGTGTGCGTCGCCGTCAACGTGACGCGTGGGCAGACGACCAGCCAAGATTGTAGGTAGTGGCGGGCTGTTCGATGTTTGACAGCGCGCCGGTCGCAGAGTAAGCGCTTCGTAAGAGCCAGTGGTTACTGTCAGATTGCAACAAGGTCCGACCACAAAAAAGCGGCGCCTTGCGAAAACCGAATCGCAAGTGCCGATCCGCTGCGCTGACAACAACACCGAGCAGGAGACAACGATGATTGATTCCACGTCTGTGAAGCAATACCTTCCGCCGGCTGCGCTGGCCCGAGACGCCCACGTGTCGGGCATGGCCCAGTACCAGGCACTGTGTGCCGAAGCCGAAGCCGACTACAGCGGCTACTGGGCCCGGCTGGCGCGCGAGACGCTCATCTGGAAAACCCCGTTTACTCGCTCACTCGACGACAGCGCGGCGCCGTTCTTCAAGTGGTTTGAAGACGGCACGCTGAACGCCTCCTACAACTGCCTAGACCGCCAGGTGGTGGCCGGGCTGGGCGACAAGGTCGCGATCATCTTCGAGGCTGACGGCGGTGATGTCACCCGGGTGACTTACCGTGAGCTGTTGGCGCGCACCTGCCAGCTCGCGAATGCGCTGAAAGCGCGCGGCGTGAAGAAGGGCGACCGCGTGGTGATCTACCTGTCGATGAGCGTCGAGGGCGTCATCGCGATGCAGGCGTGTGCACGCATCGGTGCCACGCACTCGGTGGTGTTCGGCGGGTTTTCGGCGCAGAGCCTGCAAGACCGCATCAAGGATACCGGCGCGGTGCTGGTCATCACCGCCGACGAGCAGCTGCGCGGCGGCAAGTCGTTGCCGCTCAAAGCCATCGTCGACGAGGCCTTGGCTTCGGGCCTCTGCGACACGGTCAAGGACGTGATCGTCTACCACCGCACCGGCGGCAAGATCGCGTGGAACCCGCGTGACCTGTGGCTGCATGAGGTGATGGCCGCGCAGCCGACCACCTGCGAGCCCGAATGGGTCGGCGCCGAGCACCCGCTGTTCCTGCTGTACACCTCCGGCTCGACTGGCAAGCCCAATGGCGTGCAGCACGCGACCGGCGGCTACCTGCTGCACGCGATGCTGACAACCAAGTGGACCTTCGATCTCAAGCCCACCGACATATTGTGGTGCACCGCCGACCTCGGCTGGGTGACCGGCCACACATACATCGCGTACGGCCCACTGGCACTCGGCGGCACCCAGATCGTGTTTGAAGGCATACCGACCTATCCCGATGCCGGCCGCTTCTGGAAAATGATTCAGGACCACAAGGTCAGCATCTTCTACACCGCGCCGACTGCGATCCGCTCGTTGATCAAGGCCGCGGAGGGCAACGCCGCGGTGCACCCCGACCGCTACGACCTGAGCAGCCTGCGCATCCTGGGCTCAGTCGGCGAGCCCATCAACCCCGCCGCCTGGGAGTGGTACCACCAACACATCGGCGGCGGGCGCTGCCCGATCGTCGACACTTTCTGGCAAACCGAAACGGGGGGCCACATGATCACCCCGCTGCCCGGCGCGACTCCGCTGGTGCCGGGCTCGTGCACCTTGCCGTTCCCCGGCATCATGGCCGCCATCGTCGACGAAACCGGCAAGGACGTGCCGAACGGGCAGGGCGGTATTCTGGTGGTGAAGAAGCCGTGGCCGAGCATGATTCGCATGATCTGGGGCGACCCGAAACGCTTTGCAAAGAGTTACTACCCGGACGACTTTCACGGCAAGTATTACCTGGCGGGCGACGGTGCGATACGCGATGCGCAAACGGGTTACTTCACCATCACTGGCCGCATCGACGATGTGCTGAACGTGTCGGGCCACCGCATGGGCACGATGGAGATCGAATCCGCTCTGGTCAGCTGCACCGAGCTGGTGGCAGAAGCCGCAGTTGTCGGCCGGCCCGACAACACAACTGGCGAGGCAATCTGTGCGTTCGTCGTGTTGAAGCGTTCACGCCCGACAGGCGACGAGGCCAAG
The DNA here is from genome assembly GCA_031427315.1 of Burkholderiales bacterium. Taxonomy (GTDB): domain Bacteria; phylum Pseudomonadota; class Gammaproteobacteria; order Burkholderiales; family Burkholderiaceae_C; genus PBB1. Next base: position 2,430 of record JANPNF010000454.1, read on the forward strand.
GCCATTGCCAAGCAGCTGCGCGACTGGGTCGGCAAGGAGATCGGCCCGATCGCCAAACCGAAAGACATCCGCTTCGGCGACAACCTGCCGAAGACCCGCTCCGGCAAGATCATGCGCCGCCTGCTGCGCTCAGTCGCCAAGGGCGAGGTGGTGACACAAGACACCAGCACACTGGAGAACCCGGCGATCCTCGATCAGCTCGGGCAGGCGTACTAAGGTACGGGGATCCGTCGGTAATGAAAAAGCCCCGCATGCGGGGCTTTTCTTTGTGCGGTGACGTTCAGTCCATCGTTTGATGGGCTGCGAACAGCTTCACTTCAAAGTCAGGATCCACGCCACCAGCTTCTTGGCTTCGGCGTCGGTCACCTGCGGATTCGCGGGCATCGGGATCGAGCCCCACACGCCGCCACCGCCTTTGCGCACCTTGGTGACCAGCGTCGCAACGGCATCTTTGTTGTCGGCGTACTTGGTGGCAACGTCTTTGTAGCTCGGGCCGATGCGCTTGGCGTCGGTTGCATGGCAGGCCAAACAGCCTTTTTTCTCCGCCAGTTCGGGGCTGGCGAACGCCGACGCACTCATCAGCAGCGTGGAAGTCAGAATCAGGGCAAGTTTCATGGTGTTCTCGTTTGTCCGGTCGCACTCCAACGTGCGGGCGGCCGCGTTTGTTGACAAGGCGTACTGGGATACATTCAACCCGATTATTGTAGGCCAGTCAGCGCGCTGGCGAGGATCGGCGCCTGTTTACCGCATCAAGGAGATTGCCGTGTACATGGTCGTATTGGGACTCCTGTTGCTCATCTTGAAACTCGCCGAGTTTGGGCCGGTGGGCCAGTGGTCGTACTGGGCGGTGTTGTGGCCGTTCGCGCTGGCCGTGATCTGGTGGACCTATGCCGACAGTTCGGGCTGGAACAAGCGGCGAGAGATCGAGAAGATGGAAGAGCGCAAGAAAAAGCGCCGCCAGGACAACCTGGAGGCGCTGGGCATGGACCCCCGGAGCCGACGCAAGCGTTGAGTGATTCGGCGCTGCGCCGCCACATCGATTAACTCATTCGAACTTGTCGAGCACCGCACCCGAACTCGCGCTCGATGCATTGCGCGCAAACTTGGCCAGAACACCCCGCGTGTAGCGCGGCGAAGGCGGGGCCCAGTTGGTCCGGCGCTGGGCGATGTCCACCTCGCTGACGTTGAGTCGCAAACTCAGCGTGTGGGCGTCGATAGTGATCGAGTCACCTTCGTGCACCAGCGCGATCAGACCCCCCGCGTAGGCCTCCGGCGCCACGTGCCCCACCACCATGCCCCAGGTACCGCCCGAGAAGCGGCCGTCGGTGATCAGGCCGACCGATTCGCCCAAGCCCTGGCCGATCAACGCGCCGGTCGGGGCCAGCATTTCCGGCATGCCCGGCGCGCCTTTCGGACCGAGATACCGCAGCACCATCACGTCACCGGCGACGATCTTCTTCGCCATGATCGCGGCGAGCGCCGACTGCTCATCGTCGAACACCCGCGCCGGGCCGGTGATGACCGGGTTCTTCAATCCGGTGATTTTGGCCACGCAGCCTTCGGGCGACAGGTTGCCTTTCAGGATGGCAAGGTGCCCTTCGGCGTACATCGGGTTGCCGATTGGTCGGATCACGTCCTGGTCGGCACGCGGCACGTCGGGAATGTCGACCAGGTTCTCGGCCACCGTCTTGCCGGTGATCGTCATGCAGTCGCCGTGCAGCAATCCGGCCACCAGCAGCGTTTTCATCACCTGAGGAATGCCGCCTGCGCGGTGCAGATCGATTGCCAGGTAGCGGCCGCTCGGCTTGAGGTCGCAAAGCACCGGCACCTTGCGGCGCACCCGCTCGAAGTCGTCGATGGTCCACTCAACTTCGGCCGCGTGCGCGATGGCTAGGAAGTGCAGCACGGCGTTGGTTGAGCCACCGGTCGCCATGATCACCGCAACGGCGTTCTCGATGCTGCGCCGTGTGACGATGTGGCGCGGCTTCAAATCAGCCTTGACCGCTTCGACCAACACACGCGCGGCCTCCCGTGTGTGGGCGACGATCGGGTCTTCAACATTGGCCATCGTCGACGAGAACGGCAGGCTCATGCCGAGTGCCTCGAACGACGAGCTCATCGTGTTGGCGGTGTACATGCCGCCGCAGGAGCCGCTGCCGGGGATCGCCCGGCGTTCGATCTGGCAGAAGTCTTCTTCGCTCATGTTGCCGGCGCTGAACTGGCCCACCGCCTCGAACACGCTGACGATGTTCAGGTCCTGACCCTTGTACCGGCCGGGCAGGATGGTGCCGCCGTAAACGTAAATCGCCGGCACATTCGCGCGCAGCATGCCCATCATGCCGCCGGGCATGTTCTTGTCGCAGCCGCCGACCACCAGCACGCCGTCCATCCACTGGCCGCCAACGCAGGTTTCGATGCAGTCGGCGATGACTTCGCGCGAGACCAGGCTGTACTTCATGCCTTCGGTGCCCATGGCCATGCCGTCGGAAATCGTCGGCGTGCCGAAGGTCTGCGCATTGCCACCCGCCGCCTCGATGCCCGCAACAGCCGCATCAGCGAGCTTTTGCAGACCTGAATTGCAGGGCGTGATCGTCGAGTGCCCGTTGGCGACGCCGATCATCGGCTTTTTGAAGTCGCCCTCCTCGTAGCCGAGGGCGTAGTACATCGAGCGGTTAGGTGCGCGGGCTACGCCTTCGGTGATGTTTTTTGAGCGGCGGTTGATGGCCATCAGTACCTCCTGGCGATGTCGGGGTGCGAAGTATCGCCACCGCAGTAGGCGCAGTCCAATATATTGTCATCTGCGTATTGATCTGCGGAGAGTATCAATGTCCGAGCTGCGAGCGTGGCGTCAGTTTCTGGTCCTGGCCGAAGAGCTGCACTTCGGGCGGGCGGCGCAACGGTTGAACATGACGCAGCCGCCGTTGACGATGGCGATCCAGGCGCTGGAGCGCAAGCTGGGTGCGCCACTGTTCGAGCGAACGCAACGTTGGGTAGCGCTGGCGCCTGCGGGCCAGGCGTTGCTGCCCGAAGTGCGGCGCCTGCTGCAGGCCGCCGACGATCTGCCACGCCAGGCGCAGGCCGCGGCGGCCGGTTTGTCAGGCCGCCTGCGGCTGGCATTCGTGTCGAGCATCGCCTACGGCCCGCTGCCTGAGTGGTTGCGTTCGTTTCGCCATGCCAACCCGGATGTGGTGCTGGCGTTGCGTGAGGCGACACTCGATGTGCAAATCGACGCGTTCGCCTCCGGCGACATCGACGCTGGCTTCGTGCTGCATGCAAAAGGCGCGGTGCCGCTCGGCCTGCAGGCCTGGCGCGCGCTGCGTGAACCACTGGTGTTGGCGCTGCCCGATCGGCACCCGCTGACGGCACAGCGCACGCTGACGTTCGAGCGCATCGCGGGCGAGCCGTTGGTGATCTTTCCGCGGGCGATCGCGCCTTCGTTGTTCGATGCCATCGTCGGCCACTACCGGGCTTGCGGCGCGACCCCGGTGATTGCCCAGGAAGCGAATCAGATGCAGACCATCGTCAACCTGGTGTCGGCCGGCATCGGCGTTGCGTGGGTTCTGGCGTCGTTGATGCAGTTGCAGCGCCCGGGCGTGGTCTACCGCGCGCTGAGTGACGCACCACTCTCTTGCGACACCAGCCTGGTGTGGCGCGAAGGGGCGTTGCCAGTGGTGCAGCGCTTTGTTGGCCATGTGCAATCGGCGCAGGCGCAGCATCCACAATCAGCGCTTTCAAACCCGCCCCGCCCGAAAGAGTCCTGATGCTCGTGCATCCCCAGTTTGACCCAGTTGCCATCTCGCTCGGGCCGTTACAAATTCATTGGTACGGACTGACCTATTTGGTCGCCTTCGGCTTGTTTCTGTGGCTCGCCTCGCTGCGCACGAAACAGCCCCAGTTCGCAAGCGTGGGCTGGACGCGGCGCGACGTGGAAGACCTTCTGTTCTACGGCGTGATCGGTGTCGTGATCGGCGGCCGACTGGGCTACGTGCTCTTCTACAAACCGGGGCATTACCTGGCCAATCCACTTGAAGTCTTCGCGGTCTGGAAAGGCGGCATGGCTTTTCATGGCGGGCTGCTCGGTGTGCTGACGGCGATGTGGTGGTTCGCTCGCGCGCGCGGGCGACACTTCCTCGAAGTCACCGACCTGATCGCACCCTGTGTCCCGACCGGGCTGGCGTCGGGGCGCAGGGGCAACTTCATCAATGGCGAGTTGTGGGGGCGCGCAGCCGACCCCTCGTTGCCGTGGGCGATGGTGTTTCCGCAATCGGGATTCGACTTTCCACGGCACCCGTCGCAGCTCTACCAGTTTCTTCTCGAAGGGCTTCTGCTGTTCTTATTTTTGTGGGTTTACGCGCGCAAGCCGCGTCAGCTTGGCGTGGTCTCGGGAATGTTTCTGATCGGCTACGGCAGCTTCCGTTTCATCGTCGAATACTTCCGCGAGCCAGACAGCTTTTTGGGACTGCTCGCGCTCGACATGAGCATGGGCCAGTGGTTGTGCGTGCCGATGGTGCTGGCGGGCGGGGTGCTGGTCTGGATGGGTCAGCATCAGCACTTCCAGGCGCCTGCACGGCCCTCCGTTGGGGCTTGATGTTCAACACCGCGGATGGCCATTAAAAGGCGTGCAATGAGACTGATTTTTCTGGACACCGAAACCACCGGGCTGAGCCCGCAATCCGGTGACCGCATCATCGAGATCGGCTGTGTCGAGCTGGTTGACCGGCGCCCTACAGGCCGCAACCTGCACCTGTACATCAACCCGCAGCGGCCCAGTCATCCCGATGCCTTGCGCATTCACGGGCTCACCGAGGCCTTCCTGAGCGACAAGCCGCTGTTCGAGACTGTCATCGGCGAACTGCTGGATTTTGTCGATGGCGCAGAGGTGGTGATCCACAACGCCAGCTTCGACATCAGCTTCCTCGATCACGAGCTGAGTCGATTGAAGCGACCGAAGTTCGCACTGGGCGTCGACAAAGTCACTGACAGTTTGACGATGGCCCGCGAGCTGTTCCCCGGAAAAGCCAACTCGCTCGATGCGCTGTGCAAGCGGCTTGAAGTCGACAACAGCAACCGGTCACTGCATGGCGCACTGCTCGATGCGGGCCTCCTGGCCGAGGTGTACATCCGCATGACACGAGGCCAGAAGGCACTGGTCGTCGAAGTCGACGACCAGCCGGCTGTGTTGGAGGTGGTCGACACGGCCGACCTGCGTCAGTTCAAGCTGCCCGTAGTCGTCGCCTGCGAGGAAGAGCAAAGGGGCCACGACGCTCTGATTGCCGAGCTGGAAAAGGCCTCTAAGGCGGGTGCGATCTGGGCGACGTTTGTGGCACACTAACCGCCAGATTCGCTAACGGACTTTAGTGGTTTACACCGCTGACCCAACGCGTTTTGGGCGGTTAACTCAGCGGTAGAGTGCCACCTTCACACGGTGGAAGTCGCAGGTTCGATCCCTGCACCGCCCACCAGCTACCAATCAACCTAAGCCTGTGCTACATTCGAGGGCTGCGCTGGTGGTGGGCGTGGTTGGTAGGAAGTTGATTGGTGTGCTGGGTTAATAACTCAGTTCCGATTGACCGAGATACCGAAAGCGATGTACAGTCGCTGACTCGGATGAATCTCCAAAGAGAGATTTAGCCGGAGCTGCAGAGCTCGAGTTCTTTAAAAATCAACAGCCGATAAGCGTGGGCGTTTGAAGGCGAGTGCCAAGACGAATTGAGTGAGTTTTGACTTGCTTGAGGAATCAAGGTCTCATGGACTTTAAACGCTCACTGAATGGAATTTTCATGCAAGTGAAGTTTCTATCAATTCTTTGAGTAATTTATCAAGATCGAACTGAAGAGTTTGATCCTGGCTCAGATTGAACGCTGGCGGCATGCCTTACACATGCAAGT
>JANPNF010000455.1:0-13866 GCA_031427315.1 Burkholderiales bacterium
CGGTTTGGCCTCCATGAACACGCCGCGCTCATGCAGCATTGCGAAGGTGTCGCGCGCACTGTGTCCAAGCGCAAGCACCACGTGGTCGGCGTCGATCTGCTCGCCCGACTCCAGCGTCACGCCGCGGATGGATTTGGCGCCTGCGGCATCCACCTCGATTCGCACATCGATGACGCGTTGCTGAAAGCGGATCTCACCCCCCAGCGATTCGATCTGCGCGCGCATCTTCTCGACCACCCCGACCAGACGGAACGTGCCAATGTGCGGCTTGGCGACATAGAGGATTTCTTCCGGCGCACCGGCCTGCACGAACTCGTTAAGTACCTTGCGCGTCAGGTGGCGCGGATCGCTGATCTGGCTCCACAGCTTGCCATCGCTGAAGGTGCCCGCGCCGCCTTCGCCGAACTGCACATTCGACTCCGGATTCAGCACACCCTGACGCCACAGCGCCCAGGTGTCTTTGGTGCGTTCGCGCACTTCCTTGCCTCGCTCCAGCACGATCGGCCGCAGCCCCATCTGCGCCAGCACCAAGGCGGCAAACAAGCCGCAGGGGCCGAAACCAATGACAACGGGTCGTGGCCGCTCGGCGGCTCGCCAGTCGGCGGGCGCGTGGCCCACAAAGCGATAGCGCGTGTCCGGCGACGGCTTGATGTGCGGGTCACCCGCAAGGCGCTGCAACACGAGGGCTTCATCGGTGAGCTGGCAATCGATCGTGTAGATCAGCACGATCGCGGTCTTCTTGCGCGCATCGTGGCTGCGCTTGAAAACCGAAAACTCGATCAACTCGGCATCACCAAGGCCGAGCCGCGCAACGGCCGCAGCGCGCACGGCATCTGCAGCGTGGCCCAGTGGCAATCGGAGTTCGGTGAGGCGCAGCATGACAGCGTGAAAGGACGGCCGTCGATTGTCGGTTCAATCGACGCGCATGATCCGCCCTCCGCGGCGGCGACGCGTGCGCTCAGCCGCGCGACAGCAGCTTGTCTTCAGCGCGTGCCAGCGGCTCGGGCAGGCCGGACAGCACCAACGTGTCGCCCACCGCAAGCATCAGGTGGTCTTCGGGGCGTTTGACAGCGCCCGAAGCGCGCCGCACCGAGGCCACCGAAACGCCCACCGCATGCAGTGCCTGATCGGCTAGTGTCTGGCCGACACAGCCGCACACCGCCGTCAACGTGACGCTGTGCAGGCGCATGTTGCCGAGTTCGTCGTGGGTGTCGTCGTCGGCGCCGTGGAAATACCCGCGCAGCAGGCCGTAGCGCGCATCGCGCTGCTCCTGCACGACGCGGATGACCCGCCGCATCGGCACGCCGACCAGCGCCAACGCATGGCTGGCCAGCATCAGGGAGCCTTCGATGGCTTCAGGCACGACCTCGGTCGCGCCCGCAGCTTGCAATCGTTCCAAGTCGCTGTCATCAATCGTGCGCACGATCACCGGCACCTTGGGTGCGTGCTCCTGCACCAGGCGCAGGATCTTCATCGCCGACGGCGTGTCGTGGTAGCTGACCACCACCGCATTGGCGCGCGCCAAGCCCGCGGCCATCAAGCTTTGCAACCGCGCGGCATCGCCGAACACCACGCTCTGGCCCGCGGCCGCAGCCTGCCGCACGCGGTCAGGGTCGAGGTCGAGGGCCATGTACGGGATGTGCTCGGCATCGAGGATGCGCGCCAGGTTTTGCCCGCTGCGCCCGTACCCCGCAATGATGACGTGGGCCTCGGTGTTGATGGCGCGCTTGGCGATGCTGGTCATCGCGACCGACTGCATCAACCAATCGCTGGCACTCAAGCGCATCACGATGCGGTCGCTGTATTTGATCAGGAACGGTGACGCCAACATGCTCAGAACCATGCTGGCCAGCACCGGGCTGATCCATTGCGGCTCGATCAGGTTTTGCTGCGCTCCGAGCGTCAGCAGCACGAAGCCGAATTCGCCCGCCTGCGCCAGGTACAGACCGGTGCGCAGCGCCACGCCTGAGGGCGTGCCGAACAGCCGCGCCAGTACAGTAACTAACGCAAACTTCACCAGCACCGGCAGCATCGACAGCAACAACACCAGCAGCCACTCGTCAAGCACCGGCCGCCAATCGAGTTTCATGCCGATGGTGATGAAGAACAATCCCAGTAGCACATCGTGAAACGGCCGGATGTCGGTTTCGACCTGGTGCTTGTATTCGGTTTCGGCGATCAGCATGCCGGCCAGAAATGCGCCGAGCGCCAGCGACAAGCCGAAGTGCTCGGTCAACCAGGCCAGGCCGAGTGTGACCAGCAGCAAGTTAAGAACAAACAGCTCTTCACTCTTGCGACGCACCACCAGCGTGAGCCACCAGCGCATCACTTTTTGCCCGCCGACGAGCAACAGCCCAAGCAGCACCGCCGCCTTCAACGCGCCCCAGCCGAGCGCCACGGCGATGTCGGTGCCGCCCGCGTCGAGCGACGGGATCAACACCAGCAGCGGTACCACCGCCAAGTCCTGGAACAGCAGCACGCCCATCACGTGGCGCCCGTGTTCGCTGTCGAGCTCCAGCCGGTCGGCCATCATCTTGACGACGATGGCGGTACTCGACATCGCCATCGCCGAGGCCAGCACTAGCGCGCCCTGCCAGGACAATTGCCACGGCGTTGCGGTGAACGAAAACGCCCAGGCCAGCACGAAGTGCCCGGCCACGGTGCCCATGATGGTCAGCAGCACCTGCGCCAGGCCGAGTCCGAACACCAACCTGCGCATGCTCTTCAACTTGGGCAGGTTGAATTCGAGCCCGATGACAAACATCAGGAACACGACGCCGAATTCGGCCAGGTAGCGCACACCGGCCGAGTCCTTGGCCAGCGCCATCGCGTTGGGGCCGATGAGCACGCCCACCGCCAGATAGCCCAACATCGGTGGCAGCTTGGCAAGCCGACACAGCACCACCCCAGCGACGGCTGCGACCAGGTAGAGCAGGGTCAGCTCAAGAGTGGAGGCCATCAGTTCGGGGCGGAAACTGGACGATCATGGGGCAGGCGTTAAGGGCGAGGGACGCAGAGTGGCGTATGCAGAGCACATGCAGAGTGCATGCCTAGAATGCCGCACGCTTAATAATTCGATCCTAATTGACACCCCTGCCTGCACTGTGCCAGACACCCTCACCGCGACGCCTGTCGCCTTCGACGCCCAGCGGGCCCTGCACCTGGCGCGAGAGACCTTCGACATCGAAGCACGTGCGCTGCTTGGCTTGAAGCCGCGCCAGGGCGCGAACTTCACGCAGGCCGTCGAAGCCATGCTGCGCTGCACTGGGCGTGTGGTGGTCATGGGCATGGGCAAGAGTGGGCATGTCGGCCGCAAGATCGCGGCCACGCTGGCCTCGACCGGCACGCCGGCGTTGTTCGTGCACCCCGGTGAAGCCAGCCACGGCGACCTCGGCATGGTCACGAAGGGTGATGTCGTGCTGGCGATTTCTAACTCCGGTGAGAGCGACGAGATCGCCGCGCTGCTGCCCGCGTTGAAGCGCCTGGACGTGATCCTCGTCAGCATAACCGGCCGCGCTGAATCAACCCTGGCGCGCAACGCCGACATCGCACTCGACTGCGGCGTCGATCAGGAAGCTTGCCCGCTCAACCTGGCGCCCACCGCCAGCACCACCGCGCAGATGGCCCTCGGCGATGCCCTCGCAGTGGCGCTGCTCGATGCGCGCGGCTTCCGCGAAGCCGACTTCGCCCGATCGCATCCCGGCGGCAGCCTGGGGCGCAAGCTGTTGATGCACGTGCGCGACCTGATGGTGTCCGGCGACGCCGTGCCCAGCGTCTCGCCTGACACCGGCTTCGGCGAATTGCTGCGCGTGATGAGCGACAAGGGCCTGGGCTTCACCACCGTGGTCGATGCGCAGCAGCAGGTGCTGGGCATCTTCACCGACGGCGACCTACGCCGGCTGATTGAGCGCGGGCAGGATCTGCGGCCGTTGCTCGCCCGAGAGGTCATGCGCAGCCAGCCGAAAGTGATCCGCGATGACGCGCTGGCCGTCGATGCGGCGGGGCTGATGGAGCAGCACCGCGTCACCAGCGTGCTGGTCGTCGATGCGTCGCAGCGGCTGGTCGGCGCGTTGAATCTGAACCAGCTGATGCGCGCCAAGGTCATCTGATGAACAGGCACGCACCCCGCCCGCTGAACCCGGTGCTGTCGTTTGCGCCCGAGCTGTTGCTGGCCGCGCAGGGCATCCGTGCGGCCATCTTCGACGTGGACGGCGTGCTCACCGACGGCGGCCTCTACATCGGCGAGCGCGGTGAGGATTTCAAGGCCTTCAACTCGCTCGACGGCCACGGCCTGAAGCTGCTTGCACAAGGTGGCATCACGCCAGTGGTCATCACCGGACGCGATTCGCCTGCGGTGCGACGCCGCGTCGCCGACCTCGGGATCACGCATGCGTTCTACGGCGTGCACGACAAGCTGGCCGCCGCCGACGCGCTGATGCAGACCCTGCAGCTTGACTGGGGCGCACTCGCAGCAATGGGCGACGACTGGCCCGATCTGCCGCTGATGACCCGCGCGGCCTTTGCCTGTGCGCCGTTGAACGCCCACGCGGAAGTCAAGGCGATCGCCCATCACATCACACAAACGAGCGGCGGCAGCGGCGCAGCGCGCGAGTGCTGTGACCTGCTGCTGATGGCGGCCGGCCGCTATGCCGCGCTGTTGCGCGGGCAACTGACCACGCTCGACGGCACACCATGAGTGCGGATCGTGTGGCCGTGGCACCGTATCAAGGGCGCACTCTTTGATCTCGGCGCGCGACTCGTCTCTGGTGCCCGCGGCAGAGCCCGCAGTGCGGCGCTACGTGCTACCGTGGCACCGACGCGCGCTCAGTGCCCTGTCGGCGTATCTGCCCTTGATGCTGATGGCGCTGGTGGCGTTGGCCACCTGGTGGCTGGTCAAGAACACCCCGGTGTTCCAGGGCGCGAAGCCTGCGCAAGCGTTGCGCCACATCCCGGACTACACGATGCGCAATTTCAAAGTGCAACGTTTCGCCACCGATGGCAGCCTGCGTTTGCAGATCGAAGGTGACGAGGCACGCCATTACCCAGACACCGACACACTTGAGGTCGACCATGCACGCATCCGCTCGGTCGCGCCTGATTCGGGCGTGACCGTAGCGACGGCGCTGAGGGCGGTCTCCAACGGCGATGGGTCGGAGGTGCAATTGAATGGGCAGGCCCATGTGGTGCGCGAAGCTTCCCGGGTCGGTGGCAAGACGCTGGAATCGATCGACTTCAAGAGCGAATTCCTGCATGCGTTCTTGCAAACAGAGCAGGTGAAATCCCATCTGCCGGTGACGATCACGCGCGGCACCATGCAAATACAGGGTGCCTCGATGAAGTACGACAACCTGAGCCGCGTCGCAGTGTTCAAGGGCGGCGTGAAAGCGACCTTCGGCTCAGGCGGCCAGCGGCGTTGAAGTGGCACGGGCGCTGATGCGTTTCCCCCGTCGCCAGCCCTTCCATGAATGACCGCAACGCGAGCGTGCCGCTCGCGTTCATCACCGGCGCATCGAGCGGCATCGGACAGGCGTTGGCGGCGCGCTACCTCCACGCGGGTTACCGGCTCGCGCTGGTGGCGCGGCGCGGCGCCGAACTCACCGCCTGGGCGCTCGAACACGGCATCGGCGCCACGCAGTGCGCGGTGTATGCCGCCGACGTGCGGGACACCCTCAGCATCACCAACGCCGCACAGGCTTGCATTGCCGCGCAAGGCCTGCCCGATGTGGTGATCGCCAACGCCGGCATCAGCCACGGCATCGACAGCGCCGAGTACGAGGACCTGCAGGTCCTGCGCACGACACTTGAAACCAACGTGATCGGCCTGGCCGCCACGTTTCAGCCGTTCGTGCGCGCGATGTGCGAACGCCGACGCGGCGTGCTGGTCGGCGTGGCGAGCGTGGCCCGCGTGCGCGGCCTGCCTGGCCATGGCGCCTACTGCGCGAACAAGGCCGCAGCGATCAGTTACTGCGAAAGCCTGCGCGGCGAATGCCGAGAGTTCGGGGTGAAGGTGGTAACGCTCAGCCCCGGGTATGTAGACACCCCTTTGACTCGCGACAACCAGTATCCGATGCCCTTCCTGATGCACCCCGAGGCGTTTGCCGAAAAGGCTTTTCGCGCCATCGAGAAAGGTGACTCGCATCCGGTGATTCCGTGGCAGATGGGGATCGTGGCGATGCTGCTGAGGCTGCTGCCCAACGCGGTATTCGACCGCGCGATGGCCGGGCAACGTCGCAAGCCACGCTACCAACGCGGCGGACCTTGAATGCAAAACGGCTGCACTTCAGAGTGCAGCCGTTTCAATTGTTCAGCTTGCCAGCGTCTGATGAGAGATCAGTAACCGCCGCGGCTTCCACCGCCACCACCGCCGTAGCCGCCGCCACCGCCGCCGGAGCGACCACTGCCGCCACCGCCACCGTAGCCGCCACCACAGCCGGAACGGCCACCACCGCCGCCGCCATAACCTCCGCCGCCGCCACCGGAGCGACCTGCACCGCCGCCACCACCGAAGCCACCGCCGCCGCCGCCACTACCGCCGTAGCCGCCACCGCCGCCAGAACGACCACCGCCGCCCCCAAATCCACCCGGACGCTCTTCGCGCGGACGGGCTTCATTAACGACCAAGGCACGACCGTCCATTTGCTGGCCGTTCATGCCATCGATGGCCGACTGAGCTTCGGCATCGGAGCCCATTTCCACAAATCCAAAACCTTTGGAGCGGCCGGTTTCCCGGTCCATCATGACCTTCGCCGACGACACGGTGCCGAACTGAGCAAATGTTTGCTGGAGGTCTTCATCTCGTACGTTGTACGACAGATTACCGACGTAGAGTTTGTTGCCCATTGCGAGCGCCTTTCTTTACAGAGAACACAGAATAACTGTGTAGCTTCAACCTATCCTGACCCATTCAAGCAAAGGCGCTGCTACCAAACACAGAAATTTCATTATGGGTGAGTTGACCGATATCGCGCAAAGGCTTCTCAAAATAGGACGCAACAAAGTGTTGTTTTGCAGTTAGCACTTGCCGTGCCCGCTTCCAAGTGCCGTCATCCGTATTGTTTTAATTGCCGCAGCGCAGTGCGGTGAAACCCTGATGAGCTCTCCCATTTACGACTACATCGTCTGCGGCGCCGGCACTGCTGGCTGCCTTCTCGCGAATCGGCTCAGCGCCGACCCAACGAAGCGCGTGCTGTTGATCGAGGCCGGGGGCAAAGACGATTACGCCTGGATCCACATCCCTGTCGGCTACCTGCGCTGCATCGGCAACCCACGCACCGACTGGATGTTTCACACCGAAGCCGAAGCGGGCCTGGGTGGCCGCTCTCTGCGCTACCCGCGGGGCAAGGTGCTGGGCGGCTGCAGCAGCATCAACGGCATGATTTACATGCGAGGCCAGGCACGTGACTACGACGCCTGGGGTGTCGGCGACGGCTTCGGGGCCAACCCCGGCTGGAGCTGGGCCGAGTGCCTGCCGCATTTCCTGAAGCACGAGGATTTCCACCGCGGCGCCGATGCCTTCCACGCGGCGCCGGGCTGGGATGAAAAAGGCGATAGGCCGGGCGGCGAATGGCGTGTCGAGCGGCAGCGCCTGCACTGGCCCGCGCTCGATGCATTCGCCGAGGCGGCGCGTCAGGCGGGCATCCCGGCCATCAACGATTTCAACCGCGGCAACAACGAAGGCGTCGGCTACTTCGAGGTCAACCAGCACAAAGGTTTGCGCTGGAACACCGCCAAGGGTTTTCTGCGTCCGGTGATGGACCGTGACAACCTGCAGATCTGGACCGGCGCGCACATCTCGCGGGTGCTGCTGGACCGCAGCGCTGACGGCCGGGCCACGGCCGGCGCACCGCACGCCATTGGCGTCGAGGTGCTGCCGCGCGGCGGCCAGGGCGACGCGAACTGGGGCGCACCGATCCAAGTTTTCGCGTCCCGCGAGGTAATCCTGTGCACCGGTGCGGTCGGCACGCCGCAGTTGTTGCAGCTCTCGGGCATCGGGGCAGCAGCGCCGCTGCAAGCGATCGGCATCACGCCGCTGCACCATCTGCCGGGCGTCGGCGAGAACCTGCAGGACCACCTGCAGCTGCGCTCGGTCTATGCCGTTGAGGGCGTGGCCACGCTGAACACCCGTTCGCGCTCACTGTGGGGCCAGGCACAAATGGCCATCGAGTACGCGCTGCGGCGCTCCGGGCCGCTGAGCATGGCGCCGTCGCAGCTCGGTGCGTTCACCCGCAGCGACCCGCAGCAGCCGCATGCGAACCTTCAGTACCACGTGCAACCGCTGTCGCTCGATGCCTTCGGCGAGCCGCTGCACTCCTTCGACGCGCTCACCGCCAGCGTGTGCCACCTGAACCCGACCAGCCGCGGCACGGTGCGGCTGCGCAGCTCAAAACCGACCGATGCCCCGCGCATCGCACCGAACTACCTGAGCACGGCCCAAGATCGCCAAGTGGCCGCCGACGCATTGCGCGTGACGCGTCGCATCGTCGCGCAGCAAGCGCTCGCGGCTTACCGGCCACGCGAGGTCAAACCGGGGGTGCAGTACGAGACCGAGGAGGAACTGAGCCGACTGGCCGGCGAGATCGGCACCACGATCTTCCACCCGGTCGGCACCGCAAAGATGGGCCCGGCAACCGACCCGCAGGCGGTGGTCGACGCCCGGCTGCGGGTTCATGGCATCGGCGGCCTGCGCATCGCCGATGCGAGCGTGATGCCCACCATCACCAGCGGCAACACTGCGGCACCCACACTGATGATCGCCGAGCGCGCCGCGCAGTGGATTGCGGAAGACGCGCTGAGGGACTGAGTTCGCCGCGCGCCTTTCCTTAAGACAGAAGTTGCTTGCGGGCGCGGTGCAGGCGCACGAACAGGTTGTCCTCGCTGATGGCCAGCGTGCGGCAGACGATGTCGGTCGGCTGGTCTTGCAGCACCCGCAGGTGCATCACCTCGCGCAGGCCGGTCGGCAACGCATCGATGCGCGCCAGCGTATGGGCCAGCAGTTCGCGCTGCTCGGCGAGTTCATCGGGGCGCGGCTGCGGGCACTCGAAAGCCATCGCGCCGTGCGCCAGGCTTTCGCCGTCGTCGCCGATGCAATCGCTGTCATCAAGGCTGTCATAAGCGGCGCGGTGGCGCACCAGGTAGACGATCTTGTGCTTCAAGACGCCGGTCAGCCACGAGCGCAGCGCCGAGCGGCCAGCAAACAGCGCGCGGCCGGACAGCACCGCTTCGAACACGTCGTGCACCACGTCTTCGGCCAGCATCGGGTCGTGCAGCTTGCGCTGCGCAAAGCGCACCAAGTGGCTGCGGTGGGTAACCAGGTCGGTCCACGCAACCGGGGTCGCGGTGAACGCAGCGATGTCGATGGCGGTGGTGGCGAAGGCGGTCTGCATGGTGGGCTCCGGGTGGGGTGAGTCGATGGGGTGACTGTGGCGATCGCCCCTCCCGCCTTGCTCGCCGAAGGTCACAGCCAAATCACATTTGCGTCAAACCGGCATCGGGGTGCGGACTACACCGACGTAAGAACCCCGGATGCAGCGCGACAATTCGCCCACGCCCGCCCAGATCCTCGTCGCCGAAGACCAGACCGACATCCGCAACCTGCTGGTGATGAACCTTCAGCAAGCGGGGTACGACGTGACGGCAGTCGCCGATGGTGTGGCCGCGCTGGCGAGCCAGAACGAGCAGGCCAGCGACCTGCTGATCCTTGACCTGATGATGCCGGGGCTGGACGGCCTGGAGGTCTGTAAGGCGCTGCGCGGTCGCAGCGCACCGATCCTGATGCTGACCGCCAAATCGACTGAGCTCGACCGCGTGCTCGGCCTCGAACTCGGCGCCGACGATTACCTGACCAAACCGTTCTCGCTGGCCGAGTTGCTGGCCCGCGTGAAGGCGCTGCTGCGTCGTGCCGAGATGCTGCGCGCGGCACAGTCGAGCAGCGGCGCCAGCGGCCAAGCCAGCGCCAGCATGCTGCGCAACGGCAACCTTGAAATCCTGCCGGTCAAGCGCCAGGTGCGCGTCAGACAGCGACTGCTCGACTTCATCGCGCTCGAATTCGATTTGCGGCTGCACTTTGCCCAGCACCCGGGCCATGTGTTCTCACGCGGCCAGCTGCTGGGCGCGGTGTGGGGCTACACGCATGACGGCTACGAGCACACGGTGACCACGCACATCAACCGGCTGCGGGCCAAATTGGAAGTCGACCCGATGCGCCCTCAGCTGATCCTGACGGTGCGCGGCGCCGGCTACAAGATGCGCGAAGCGCCGCCATGACGCTGATCGCAGGGTCGCCCGCCGGCTCCGCATGAGTGTTCGTTTCAAGATCGCGCTAACCATTTTCGTGACCGGCGCCTTGACGGCACTCGGCGTGATCGCCACCGTGCTGTTCGCCTTCCAGCGTTTCGAGCACGAGACCACCTACCACCGCGCCAATGCGTTCCTGAAACGCATCGGCACCACCTACAACGGCATGCTCGACATGCAGCAACGGCACCCGGAGGAGTTCGCCGTCTTTGTGCGCAACCTGTTGTTCTTCGAGCCCGACAGCCAGCTCTACCTGCTGCGCGCTGATGGCTCGGTGATCGTGTCGACCAGTTCAATGCCGCTGCCGCCGGACTACCGGGTGAAGATGCAGCCGCTGGTGAAGGCGATGGGCCCGACACCAATGCCCTACGTGATGGGCGACAACCCCGAACGCCCCGGCGCCGACAGCGGTGCCATCGTCGCCGCGCTGCCGCTGAACAACACCGTGATCCGCCCCGATCAGCCGGTGGCGGGCTATCTGTACCTGGTGTGCGAGCTGCCCGCACTGACCGAAGGCAGGGCGCAGGCCTTTCGCAGCACCTTCGCACGGCCGGCGCTGGCGTCGGTGGTTGCGGTGGTGGTGCTCGCAACGCTGCTCACCGCCTGGATCACGGCCACCGTCACCCGCCCGCTGCGGCGCCTGACCGAGGCGGTGGCGGCGGTGGAGCGCGAAGGCCTGACGGCCAACGCTGCCGATGCCGCGCTGACACGCACACCGGACAACTTCGACCTGCCTGCGGCACACGACGAGTTCGGGCAACTGGCGCGCGGCTTTCGCACGATGCTGATGACGCTGCGGGCGCAGTGGGAAGCACTGCGCCGCCTCGATCACTTCCGCCGCGAGGGCGTCAGCAATCTGTCGCACGATCTGCGCTCACCGCTGACCGCCACCGCGACCTGCCTGGAAACCCTGGACGCGCGCTGGGCCGCCGGCCCGGCCCGGTACCCGAACCAAGCCGCCGACCGCCCATTGGTGGAAGTGGCCCTGCGCAACACCCGCAATGCCGCGCGACTGGTGCAGTCGCTGGGCGATCTGGCGCAGCTCGACGAGCCCGAATTCAAGCTGCGCCCCGAACGGCTCGACGCCGCTGAGCTGCTGGGCGACATCGCGGTGCGCTTTGCCGCGCGAGCCGAAAAACAAGGCGTCGTGCTGGTCGCCGAACCGCCCGCCGACGATCTGCCGACCTTGGCGGCGCTTGACATCGAACTGTTCGAGCGCGCGGTGGCCAATCTGGTCGACAACGCGCTGAAATTTTGCCCGGCGGGTGGCCGCATCACGCTGCCCGCGCGCGGGCGGATCGATGGCGCAGCCCGTGGCGGCGAGCGCGGGCCGGTGCGGCGGGTCGTCGAAGTCAGTGTCAGCGACAGCGGGCCGGGCATTCCGTCCGCCGACCTCGCTCACCTGTTCGACCGCTTCTACCAAAGCCGACAGAGCGCCGAGCCGGCGTCGTCAGACAGCGGCAAAGGCCTGGGCTTGGCGATCGTCAAGCGCATTGTCGAGCTGCATGGCGGGGGTGTGTCGGTGGCCAGCGAGCCGGGCCACGGCACCAAGGTCACGCTGTCGCTGCCGACCGACTGACACGAACGGATGCAGGCGCATGGCCTGACAGACACACCGACAGCTCCGCACCATCGGCCCATGTCGAGATCGAAAAGCAGACGCTTGGGAATTGCACCGTTTGAACCCTGTTGTTTTGAACACTGTGTTGCGGGAGGCCGCCTACGATCTGATGATTCAATATTATCCGGACGCATGCCATGCCCGTCGATCCCGAACTGCGCGCGCTGAACATCGACATCCCGTCCCAGCCGGAAGCGCTGGTCAAGCTGTCGATGCTGCTGGCCGAAGAAGAGGTGAACCTGCAGCAGATCAGCCTGCTGGTCGAGTCCGACATGGCACTCGCCTCTGCCGTGCTGAAAGCAGTGAACTCATCGCTGTACGGGCTGTCGGGCCGGGTGCAAAGCGTGCACCAGGCGATCACTTACCTGGGCACCCGAGAAGTCGCCGCGGTCACCTTCGAAATGGGTCTGCGCGCTGTGTTTCCGGGTGCCCCGGAATTGACGCCGGTGTGGGAGCGCGCGGCCGTGCGCGGCCTGCTGATGGGGCGCATCGGTCATGCCGTGGGCGTCGATCCGTGGGCAGCGCACTCGGCCGGCCTGTTCGAAGAGTGCGGCAAGGCGGTGTTGTTCCGCCACGCGCCGAAGCGCTACAAGCCGTTGCTGGCCACGGCTGTCAGCGACGAGGAACTGAGTTTTCTGGAGCACCAGGAGTTCGGCGTCAGCCACGACGCGCTCGGCGCCGCACTGTGCGAAAGCTGGGGCCTGGCGCCCGCAGCGGTGCACAGCGTGCGCTTTCACGTGATCTTCAACGCCACCTGGGAACTGCCGATTCAGGTGCAACGCCGCTCGATCTGCGTGCTGTCGGCCGTGGCCCATGCGTTGATGACCGACCCGCAAACCCTTGACGAAGTCACCAACGCCGTCGCGCCGCAAGCACAGCTCGAACCCGAGTTGGTGTTGCGCGGCGCACGGCAGGTTCAGGCGCAGATCGAGCGCGCCGTCGCGCAAGTGGCCTGAGCGCGGCGGCTGCTTGTCGCTGGTGACCTTGGGCGCTGGCGACTCAGACGGCCGCTCCGCTGTTGCCAACATACCCTCGCGTGACTCAGACGGCCGCTCGGTACCCTTGCGGGATCGCCCCGATCAACCGCTTCGTGTACTCCTGCTGCGGCGCGTCGAGGATCTGTTCGACGCTCGCCTGCTCGACCACCTCGCCGTCTTTCATCACCAGCACCTCATCGGCCATGAAGCGCACCACGGCTAGGTCGTGGCTGATGAACACATAGGCCAGGCCCAATTCATCCTGCAGGTCCTTCAGCAGGTTCAGCACCTGCGCCTGCACGCTGACGTCGAGCGCGCTGACCGCCTCGTCGAGCACCAGCACCTCGGGGTTCAAGGTCAGGCAGCGCGCGATCGCGATGCGCTGGCGCTGGCCGCCGGAAAATTCGTGCGGGTAGCGCGCCATCGCGGAGTCGTCGAGGCCCACCTTCTGCAGCAGCGCGCGGGCACGGTTTTCTCGATCACGCAGGTGGGTTCCGAGGCCGTGAATTGCCATCGGCTCGACCAGCGTCTGGCCGATCGTGAAGCGCGGGTTCAGGCTCGCATACGGGTTCTGGAACACCACCTGCAAGCGACGCCGCATCGGCAGCATTTGGCCCTTGGTCAACGCCAGCAAATCCTCGCCGTCGAAGCGCACCGCACCACCGACCGGGCCGCCGCTCGCCTCATGCAGCCGCAGCAGCGCCAGGCCCATCGTCGTCTTGCCCGAGCCCGATTCGCCGACCACGCCCAGCGTGTGGCCGCGTCGCAATTGAAAACTGACACCTCGGCCCTCGCGGCCGACCGCCTTGAATTCGCGGCGGCCGAACAGACCGTGCGGGATCCAGAAGCTCTTGGTCAGCGCGCGGGCTTCGAGGATCACCGGCGCATTGGCGTCCTTGGTGACCGCCACCTGAGCCTCGCGTTCGGTGCCGCCGCTGTGCGCCGCGATGTGCTCGTCGATCACCATCAGCCGCG
>JANPNF010000456.1:0-4013 GCA_031427315.1 Burkholderiales bacterium
GGTTATGGATGCTTCTGTTAGGCGTCTATTTCATCCTGCTTCGACCGGCACTGCTGCCTGAGGATTCGCGCTTTATGAGGACATCTATTGAAATCATGCGCGCTGCTGCGCCGGGCCTTGAGGGATGGCTGGGCCACGTGTTCAATGTCATGGGGGGATTCATGGTCGCGGCGGGCGCCATGACCATCCTGGTGGCTCGGCAATTTCTTGCCCGACGGGCTCCGGGAACGCTTTTGGCGCTCGCAATCGGAGGGGTGTCCGGGGTCTCGCTAATGAGCGCGACCAACTTCTTGTTGCACTCGGACTTCCGCTGGCTGCTCCTGGTGCCTGTCCTGTTGTGGATTACGGGGCTGGTGTCATACGTGTGCGAGGATGCAGCGGGCACGGCGGCCACAGAGAAATGAACTAAATGTGCTTCTCGGCTACCGCAAGCTTTACGACGGGCGTCCTGCTGCTGGGAGCCGGCATTGTGACGGTCAGGTCGGCGCGCATCCCGCTTGAGCTGCCGCTCGCTGCTATTCCCCTTCTCTTCTCGATTCAGCAACTGATCGAAGGTGTTGTATGGCTGACGTTCCGTTACGAGGCGCCGCTGCTCAATGCCGCGATGACGTACGTGTACTCATTTTTCTCCCACGTCCTGTGGCCGATGTATGTCCCCGTGGCCGTGCTGCTGATCGAACCACCCGGGTGGCGACGCGCCACGTTGTGCGTATTCTCTGTAGCAGGCGCGGCCGTGGCCGCGTACCTCATGTACATGCTGGTGGCGTTCCCAGTCGTCTCCCGCGCCACTGGCCAGCATATCGAGTACGTCTCTGCTCATTTCTTTGCTGCCGCGGTGATGAGCGTCTACCTGCTGTCGACAGCCATCAGCCCGATGGTTTCCACGCATCGGTGGGTGAACATCTTTGGCGTACTCGCGGCGGCATCGTTTGCGGCGGCTTACTACTTTTACGCACGATGGTTCATCTCAGTGTGGTGCCTCTTTGCCGCTGTCCTGAGCCTTGTCTTGTATGCGCATCTCACGTCGGGGACGCGGCGAACTGAAGCAAGCGCGGTGACCTCATGAGCATTAGACATCTTGATCGACTGCTTGAGCCCAGATCGATAGCCGTCATTGGTGCATCGATCCGAGCCGGTAGCGTGGGCGCCACGGTGTGGGCAAATCTTCGCGCGGGCCAATTCGCGGGGGGGGTCTATGGAGTGAATCCCAAGCACGAAGTTTTGGGTGACGTCGCGATCTTCGCGCGGCCGGCAGATCTGCCGGAAGTGCCCGACCTTGCGGTAATCTGCACGCCACCCGCGACGGTTCCCGGCCTGATCGAGGAACTGGGACGCCTTGGCACCCGCGCCGTCATCGTCATGACCGCGGGCTTTAGCGTGGAGCAGAAGGAGGCGATGCTGAACGCAGCGAGGCCCCACATACTTCGCGTGCTGGGTCCGAACTGCCTGGGACTGCTGTCACCGCACCAAGGCGTCAACGCAAGCTTTGCGCATACCGACGCTCTGGCGGGGAACGTCGCCTTCGTTTCCCAATCCGGCGCGCTCGTGACTGCGGTGCTCGACTGGGCCAAGTCCCGACGCATCGGGTTTTCGCACATGGTGTCGCTCGGTGAGCGAGCCGACGTGGATTTTGGGGACCTGCTCGACTACTTGGCCAGCGATGGCCGGACACGTTCAATTCTTTTATATATCGAATCGATCGAGGCGTCTCGCAAGTTCATGTCAGCCGCAAGAGCGGCGGCCCGGAATAAGCCGGTGATCGTGGTGAAGGCTGGACGGGCAGGCAATGGCTTAACGGCCGCCGCTTCACACACGGGGGCACTTGCAGGTTCCGACATCGTGTTCGACGCGGCGATACGTCGCGCCGGCATGCTGCGCGTTGAAACGCTGCAGGACCTGTTCATGGCTGTCGAGACTTTGGCGCGTTTCGGCTCCAACCTCGATGAGGTTCTCACGCTGATTACGAATGGGGGCGGTGCCGGAGTAATGGCTGCTGATGCTGCAGCTCTCGCTGGCATCAAGCTGCAACAGCTGAGTCATCCGCTGCTCACGCAGCTCGATGCCGTGCTGCCTCCGACCTGGTCGCATGCCAACCCCATCGACATCATCGGGGACGCCCCCGTCACCCGGTACACACAGACGTTAAAAGCTGTACTCCAGGACCGTAGCAGCGGCGCGGTGCTCTTCATGCATGCGCCTACCGCAATCGTGCGCAGCGAGGATATCGCGCGCGCGTGTGCGCCGATCGCCGGGAAAGCCACGGGTCGTGTCATGGCGTGCTGGTTGGGCGACGCCGCCGTCGCGACCGCCCGGCAAGTCTTCGATCAGGCGGGCGTCGCTGACTACGCCACTCCAGAAGAAGCCGTGCGGGCGTTCGCTCTGCTGGCAACCTTTCGCCGCAACCAGGCGTTGCTGCTGGAGGCTCCGACGGCGAGCGAGAACGGGCCGCCCGACCTGATCGCCGCTCGGGCGAGTGTAGAAGCTGCCCTTGACGACGGCCGCGAAATGCTGAACGAGTTGGAGGCAAAGGCAGTGCTGACGGCATACGGCATTCCGGTTGTGCAAACTCTCGCGACCGGGCCGACACCCGATGCGGCTGCAGCTGCCGGGCGCTCGCTTACCTATCCAGTCGTCCTAAAAATCCTTTCTCCCGATATCAGCCACAAGTCGGACGTCGGGGGCGTCTGCTTGAATCTGCGTGACGAAGGCGCGCTGCGCCAGGCCGCAGCGGAGATGTTGGAGCGCGTACGCGGCTTGCGTTCTGAGGCGCGGATCGCCGGCTTCACCGTGCAGAGCATGGTGGCCCGTCCGATGGCACAGGAACTCATCATCGGCGCCAGCATCGATCCGGTGTTTGGCCCCGTGCTTCTTTTTGGTCAGGGCGGGATAGCGGTGGAGGTCCTCGCCGACCGGGCAATCGCGCTGCCGCCTCTCAATCGCGTCTTGGCGCGAGAGGCGGTTTCACGCACCCGTGTTGCAAAGCTGCTGGCGGGCTACCGCGACCATCCCCCGGTCAAGCTCAATGCCATCTACGACGTTCTGGTAGCGGTTTCGCAGATGCTCGCAGATCTGCCGGAGCTGGCCGAGCTCGACATCAACCCCTTGCTTGCCGACCACAACGGCGTCGTTGCGCTGGATGCCCGCTTGCGCGTAAGCCGTAAGCAGGAGGCAGGCGCGGCCCGCTTCGCGATCACGCCCTACCCGGCGGAGCTCGCGGAAACCGTGCAATGGAACGACGGGACGATCCTCATCCGGCCGATCCGCCCCGAAGACGAGCCGCAGCACAGGTCATTCATCGAGGCGTTGCAGCCAGAGGATCTCCGGTTTCGCTTTTTCAGCGTGCGCAAAGAACTGCCCCGAAGCGAATTGGCCCGCCTTGCGCAAATCGACTATGCACGCGAGATGGCATTCATTGCCGTGCGCAACTTGCCCGATGGAACCAGCCAGACGATAGGTGTGGTGCGTGCCGTTATCGACCCCGACAACGTGGACGCCGAGTTCGCCGTGATCGTGCGATCAGACCTCAAGACACGCGGCTTGGGTCGCATCCTGATGCGCAAGATGATCGCTTTCCTGTCGGGCCGCAAAACCCTGCGAATGGTTGGGTACGTGTTGAGGGAAAACGACGCGATGCGCAAACTGGCGCGTTCTCTGGGCTTCAAGCGCATAACGGCTCCCACCGATGCCGACTCTGTATTCATCGCACTGAATCTCTAACCAACCAAAGGACTTACCCATGCAAGCTCTCGTCTACCACGGCCCTGGCCAGAAGAAACTGGATGACCGCGCCAAGCCTGTCGTCCAGAGGCCCACCGATGCCGTCGTCCGAATCACCAAGACGACGATCTGCGGGACCGACCTGCACATCCTCAAAGGTGACGTACCGACCTGCAAGCCCGGGACCACGCTTGGCCATGAAGGCGTTGGTGTCATTGACTCTGTTGGTCCGGGCGTCGTCACGTTCAAGCCAGGGGACAAGGTGTTGATCTCCTGCATCAGCGCTTGCGGCCGCT
>JANPNF010000457.1:0-2766 GCA_031427315.1 Burkholderiales bacterium
GGGCTCCAGCGCGGGCGGCGGCGTGTCGTAGCTGCGGCGCCACAGCAAGACCTGCGCGTCACCGTATTTCGCGGCCGTGTCGGCCTTGTTCAGACCTTCCAGCGCGCCGTAGTGGCGTTCGTTGAGCCGCCACGAATGCACCACCGGCAACCAGGTGCGGTCGAGCTGGTCGAGCGTGTGCCACAGCGTCCACACCGCGCGCTTCAGGACCGAGGTGTAGGCGATGTCGAAATCGAAACCCGCCGCCTTGAGCCGGCGGCCGGCGGTTTGCGCCTGCGCCACACCCAGCGGCGTCAGCGCCACATCGACCCAGCCGGTAAAGCGGTTGTCGAGATTCCAGGTGGATTGCCCATGGCGGATCAGCACGAGTTGGGTCATGGCAGGGCGACGGGATCGCAGTCAGAGGAAAGGGAGGGAACCGAACTCGGGAAGACCCTTAAATTCTATAATCTGCGGCTTTTCAATTGTTCCCACCCTGACCGGATCGCTTCGTGACCTTCTTTATCAACAACTGGTTTTTGTTTGCCGCCGCGCTCGTCTCGGGCGGCTTGTTGGCGTGGCCGCTGCTGTCGCGCGGCGCTGCCATGGGGGGCATCAGCCCGGCTGAAGCAGTCAATCTGATCAACCGTGAACGCGGGGTGATGATCGATGTCAGCGAACCGGCCGAGTACGGCGCTGGCCATCCGGGCGGGGCGAAGAACGTGCCGTTCGGCACGCTGGAGTCCGCCACCGACCTGCCGAAGAACAAGGCCACTCCGCTGCTGCTGATGTGCCCAACCGGCGCGCGGGCGCACCGCGGTGTGGCCATTTTGCGCAAGCGTGGCTATGCAAAGGCGAGCGCGGTCGCTGGTGGCGTCGCTGCCTGGCGCGCGGCGAATCTGCCGATGGAGCGCTCCGCATGACGGTCCCCGCGCCCCTGAGCGCCAACGCGGCCATGACCCAGCATGCCGCCATCACCATTTACTCCACCGAGGTGTGCCCGTACTGCCTGCGCGCCAAGGCGCTGCTGAAGGCGCGCGGCGTGACCTCAATCGACGAGGTGCGTGTGGACCTTGACCCGGCTGCGCGCACCGTGATGATCGAGCGCACTGGGCGGCGCACCGTGCCGCAGATATTCATCGGTGGCGCCCACATCGGCGGCTGCGATGATCTGATCGCGCTCGATCAACGCGGCGAATTGCTGCCGCTGCTGCAGCCACAGCCTGCCACGGGCTGACACCGAACGGCCCGCAAGCACCTCGATTCCGCGGCGAATGCGACCACGGCTGTCAAACGGCATCCGCCATAATTCGACCCCCGAGCGGCCGCCTGGTCGCTGCCCCAACCCCACCCCGAGATCGCCATGGCAGACGAAGACACCTCCCCGATGTTCCAGATTCAGCGCATTTACCTGAAGGACTTGTCGCTGGAACAGCCCAATTCGCCGGCCATCTTTTTGGAGCAACAGCAGCCGCAGGTCGACATCAACATCGGCGTCGGCGCTGAAACCATCGGCAAGGACAGCTATGAAGTCACGGTGCGTGTGACCGTGACGGCCAAGGTCGGTGAGAAAACTTTGTTCTTGCTGGAAGCCAAGCAAGCCGGCATCTTCGAGATCCGCAACATCCCCAAAGAGCAGATGCAGCCGATCGTCAGCATCGCCTGCCCCGGCATCGTCTATCCGTACCTGCGTGCGATCGTGTCCGACATCTGCACTCGCGCCGGCTTCCCACCGGTGACGCTGGCCGAAATCAACTTTCAGGCGATGTACGAAAGCCAGATGGCCGCCGCCGCCGAGGCTGCGTCCAATGGCGCCGGTGGCAGCGCGCTGGTCAACTGAGCGTCAAAGCCAACCCGAGTTGCTGAGCGCCACGCGGTGAAACTCAGCGTACTCGGTGCCGGTGCCTGGGGCACCGCGCTGGCAATCAGCGCCAGTGCCCGCCATCCCACGCTGTTGTGGGCGCGGGATGCGGCGCAAGCCGAGGCGCTGCGCCTGCAGCGTCGCAACGAGCGGTACCTTGCTGGCGTCAGCTTCCCCGCGGCGCTCGAAGTCACCCACGATTTCGATGCGGCGATGGCGCACGCACAGGGCGGTCTGCTGATCGTTGCGACGCCGATGTCCGGCTTGGCCTGCGTGTTACGGGCCCTGCCGCCCGGCCAGCAATCGCCTGGCTTGTATTGGCTCTGCAAGGGCTTTCAGGAGGGCACTGGCCTGCTGGGCCACGAGGTGGCGCAGCAGGTGTGGCCGGGCGGGCGTGTCGGCGTGCTGTCAGGCCCTAGCTTCGCGCAGGAGGTGGCCGCAGGCCAGCCGACCGCGCTGGTCGCTGCCAGCGGCGATGCCGCGCTGCGCGAGCAGGCCGTTGCCGCGCTGCACAGCGACAACCTGCGCCTCTACACCTCCGACGACCCGATCGGCGTCGAGGTCGGTGGTGCGGTCAAGAACGTGATGGCGATCGCCACTGGCCTAGCCGATGGCCTGCAGCTCGGTTTCAACGCCCGTGCGGCTTTGATCACGCGCGGGCTGGCCGAGATGGTGCGTTTGGGCGTGGCGCTCGGCGCCCGCGCCGACACCTTCATGGGCCTGAGTGGTCTGGGCGACCTGGTGCTGACCGCCACGGGCGACCTGTCACGTAACCGAACGGTCGGATTGCTGTTGGCGCGAGGCCAGCCGGTGGCGCAGATCGTGGCCGAGCTTGGCCACGTGGCCGAAGGCGTGCTCAGTGCGGCCACCGTGCTCCGGCGCGCGCAGACCTTGGGGGTCGAGATGCCGATCACTTCCGCGGTGGT
>JANPNF010000458.1:0-3201 GCA_031427315.1 Burkholderiales bacterium
GTGGTCGCCGGTGATCATCACCACCCGGATGCCGGCGCGGCGCGCTTCGCGGATGGCCACTGCCGCTTCTTCGCGCGGCGGGTCGATCATGCCGACGGTGCCGACGAAGATCAGCTCGCGTTCCAGGGTTTCGGCAGCCGCTGGGTCTTCACCCATTTCATTCGGCAAAAGCGGCCGGTAGGCCACCGCCAGCGTGCGCAACGCGGCGTCGGTGAGGACATCGACATCAGCCAGCAATCGCGTCCGCAAGGCGTCATCGAGCGCGACGATCTCCAGCCCCACGCGCGCCCGGGTGCAGCGGCCCAGCAGCACGTCGGGCGCGCCTTTGGTGATGGCGACCAACTCATCACCGTGTTCGTGGTCGCGCTCGATCGTCGTCATCAGCTTGCGCTCTGACGTGAACGGGATTTCCGCGACGCGCTCGAAGCGTTGCTGGCGCCGCTCGGTCACCCCCAGCTTGCGTTCGGCCACCAGGAACGCGGCTTCGGTGGGGTCGCCGTGGATCTCCCACCCGCCTCCCTCGGTTTGGCGAAGGTCGGCGTTGCCGGCCAGGCTGCCACCGCTGAGCACGACGATGGCCTCGGTGCGCAGCGGCCCTGCGGGCAACACGGTATCGGAGTGCTCAAGCTGGTGAACCTGACCCACGGGCGCATACCCCACGCCGCTGATGCGGACGTCGCCCGAAGCCGTCATCACACGCTCGATGGTCATCTCCGAGCGCGTCAGGGTGCCGGTCTTGTCCGAGCAGATGACCGAGGCCGAACCCAGTGTCTCCACCGACGACAGGTTCTTGACGATGGCGTGGTGCTTGGCCATGCGCTGCACGCCGAGTGCCAGCACCACTGCCAGGATGGCGGGCAAGCCCTCGGGCACCGCGGCCACTGCCAGCGACACACCCAGCAACAGCACGTGCACCACATCGGCGGTATTGCGAATCTCGGAAATGAACAGGATCGTGCCCACCACCACGATGGCGATGACGACCACCGCCACGCCCAGCGTGCGCCCGATGCGCGCGACTTCTTTTTCCAGCGGCGTCGGTTCCTCGACTGTCGCCTCCAGCAGCGCCGCGACATGGCCCATCTGGGTGTCCATGCCGACCGCGGTGACCACCGCGCGGCCCGTGCCCTGCGCCACCGCGGTGCCCTTGAAGACCATGTCGAGCTGGTCGCCCAATGCTGCCGGCTGGGGCAGCTTGGCGATGTTCTTGAGCACGGCTTCGCTCTCACCCGTTAGCGCTGCCTCCTGCACGCGCAGGGTCGTGGCCTGCAACAGGCGCGCGTCAGCGCCCACGGCGTCGCCCTCGGCCAGCACGAGCACGTCCCCCCGCACCAGTTCGGCGCTCGGCACGCGCTGCGGCTTGCCGTCACGCAGCACGCCTGCAGTGGCTGCCGTCATTTTGGCCAGCGCGGCCACGGCGTTCTGCGCCTTGGCCTCCTGCACATGGCCGATGACGGCATTGAGCAGTACGACTGCCGCGATGACGATGGCGTCCACCGGCCAGCCTACTCTTCCCTCGACCCACCACGCGAGCAATGCAACGGCCACGGCCGCGAGCAACAGGTAGATAAGTGGATCTTGGAATTGCGCCAGCGCTCTGCGCCAAGCCGGTACAGGCGGTGCCGCACGCAGTTCGTTGGGTCCGTTCTGCGCCAGCCGACGCGCCGCTTCCTGCGCGCTGAGGCCGGCCTCCACATCCACACCCAATGCCGCCGCCACCGCGCCTGCGTCCATCACCGACGGGTCGCCAATATCGGCGCCGACATTGCCGCCGACGTCGCCGCTGATACCGACCCCGACCGCCGTCATGCGAGCGCTGCCCACGCATGGCGGGCGATTTGCTCGTCCTCTTGCGACGCGAGCACAAGCACCTGGCAGCGCGATGCGTCGTCACTGACCAGCTTGCTCGCGGCGCGGTTGCGTGCTTCGTCGAGCGTGACGCCGATCCATGCCAAACCCGCGCAAATCTCGCTGCGTACCAATGCGTCGTTCTCGCCGATGCCGCCGGTGAAGACAAGCATGTCCAGTCCCCCGAGCACGGCCACCATCGCGGCCACCTGTTTGCGCACCGAATAGCAGAACATCTCGATCGCCAGCCTCGCATCGCGGTTCGATGCAGCGGCTTCATGCAGACGCCGCATGTCGCCACTGAGCCCCGATATGCCCAGAAGGCCTGAACCTTGATCGACCAACGCTTCGAGCCTGGCGGCATCTAAGTTCTTCTCGCGCATCAAGTACACGAGGATTCCGGGGTCGAGATCGCCGCTGCGTGTTCCCATGATCACGCCGCCGCTGGGCGTCATGCCCATGCTGGTGTCGACGGACAAACCTGCCTTCACGGCGGTGATGCTGGCGCCGTTGCCCAGATGGGCGATGACCAGCCTCTGCGGCAACGCGTGGCCGAGTTGCCGCACGATGGATTCGAGCGACAGGCCATGAAACCCATAACGTTGCATGCCCTCCGCCAGCAGCTCCCGGGCAATCGGAAGCACACGCGCAACCTCTGGCAAGCCGACATGAAACTGCGTGTCGAAACACGCGACCTGGGGGACGCCGGGAAAGTGCACTTGCGCGAAGTGGATGAGCGCCAGCGCCGCGGGGGTGTGCAGCGGTGCGAAGGCAGAGGCGGCTTGCAGCTGGCGCAGCACCGCATCGTCGATGCGGCAATGCTGCCGCAGCGCCGGCCCGCCGTGCACGATGCGGTGCCCGATGGCGTCTGGTGGCGGCCTCCCGGACGCCGCGAGAACGCTGGCAACACGGGTGATCGCGTCTGGCTGGTCAGCCGACGAGACGCTCTCGCTGAACAACTTCTCGGCGCCGCTCGAATCGACGCGGTATGTGCCGAACTTGAGCGACGACGAGCCGCTATTCAGCGCGAGAACGTTCAGCGGGCGCATCTACAAACCTTCATGCAGTCCAGCGCCAGTTCAAGATCTCCGGCATGTCGTCGCCATGCTCGGCGATGTAGTGCTTGTGGCGTTGCATGGTCGCATCAAAGCGCGCGGTTTCCGCCTCGACCTGGCCCGCCAGCCTCGGGATGCGCCGGATCGCGTCCAGAGCCAATTGATAGCGGTCCAGGTTGTTCAGCACCACCATGTCGAACGGCGTCGTCGTGGCATGACCGAATGCGCCTCCGTTGGCTACGCGTATCTTGCGGGGCTGTAGGCAAACCTTGTGCGAACCTCGGCAAGTGATGCGCAG
>JANPNF010000459.1:0-9952 GCA_031427315.1 Burkholderiales bacterium
AGGCACGTTCAGCCTGTCGCAAAACGCCACGGCGCTCGCGCTGGCGGCCTTCGGCGCGGGTTCGATGTTGGTGGCACTCGGCCTGCCCAGGCTGCTCGAGCGCCTGCCCGAGCGCCGCGTCATGCTTTTTGGCGGCGGACTTATCGCCATCGGTCTGCTGCTTGGTTACGCCGTGGCCACGCGTTACGCCTGGCTGCTGCCACTGTGGTTCGTGCTCGGCCTGGGCTACTCGCTGGCGCAGACGCCTGCGGGTCGGCTGCTGCGGCGTTCCTCGCACGAGGAGGACCGCCCGGCCCTCTTCGCTGCGCAGTTCGCGCTCTCGCACGCCTGCTGGCTGATCACTTATCCGCTGGCCGGCTGGCTCGGCGCAAAGGCGGGCATCGCGACGAGCTTCGTAGTGCTCGGCGTTTTGGGCATCGTTGCCGTTCTCGTCGCAAGTCGCCTCTGGCCGATCAACGATCCGGCCGAGATCGAGCATCAACACGAGGGGCTTGCGTCAGACCACGCTCACCTGAGTGGACATGGTCCGAAGCCAGCTGGTGCGGGGCATTCGCACGTCTACATCGTCGACGATCAACACCCGCGTTGGCCGACTTGATGCAGACCGTAGCTTGGCTGCGGTTGAAAGGCAGTGTCTGGTGCCGAGCTCATGTGAAGGCAAGCCTCGATCCACAGCGACAGCTCGGCTTCGAGGTCGGGCACCTCGGCGATGTCGAGCCCGCGGACCAGGTCCCAGCTGCTGTCATACCAGCCCGGGCCGTCGTCGGCCTCACGGCTCGCCACGGCGCGCGACGGGCTCACCTGGGGTGGCATCGGCAGCGCCGCACACAGCGACAGACAGACGATCGATCGGATGCCGTGACGGCACGCGCGTGGGAACGAAGCGAGGCTGAACATGCGGGTCTCCTGGGCAGCGCCGACCACTGCGATCGACAGACTCAGTTTTCCTGCGCTGACGCTGCGCGGCCATCCCACCTTGGGGTTGCAAAGGGGGTCAACGCACTCCCCTTGCGGCGGCCCCCGGTCGGGGGAGAGGTCGCTGCCCTCGCTTCAGGCCAGCGCCTCGCGAACGACTTCCGGATGCTTGCGCGCGATGCGAATGAGCGCTTGTGCCGCACCTGACGGCGCACGGCGACCTTGTTCCCATTCCTGCAGCGTGCGCTTGGAAATGCTCAGCGCGGCGGCGAATTCGGACTGGCTGAGCCCTGTGCTTTGCCGCGCCTGGACAATCTCGTTGACTTCAACTTGCGTGACGCGAGCAAACTTGCCCGCCTTCATTTCGCGCACGGACTGCAGAAGCATCAGCCCCAACTCCTCCGCGGTAGGTGCCGGGGTCTTCGACTTACGAGTGGTCATTTTCGATCTCCATGCGAACTTGCCTGATGATGTGGCCAAGAATGTTGTCCTTCGCTGCCTTCGGATAGACGAGCAACATGCACAGCTCACCCGCTGACAGATGGGTGAAGTAGATGACTCTGGCGCCACCTTGCTTGCCCATGCCTGCACGAGCCCACCGAACCTTCCGACAGCCGCCACTGCCAGGGATGACGGTTCCTGCCTCCGGTTCGTTCGCAATCCACGAGAAAAATGCCAGCCGTTCTTCGGTGCTCCAGAGCTTCGCTGCCTCAGCAACAAATGTCGGTGTCTCGTAGATCGCGAGCATGCCACATTGTACGTCAGGGACGTATTGACTTCAAAACGGTCGGCGCCAGGTGAGTGATGGCGGTTCACGATGGCAAGGTCTTGCGCGGAAGTGACTGTGAAGTTCGCCTACTTGGAGGTGCCGTAGTTGTCGCGTCGAACTTCGTCGGCCAGATACCAATTACCGACGGCGTCTAAATCGGATAGTCCCATCACTGGGGCATACATCACACTCATCTTGTTTGTCGATAGCGCGTATCCGTAGCGGCCTAGACCTACCCCCTTGTTCACCAACTTTATGGTTCGATCAGCAACCTTCTCAGCAATAACTGGTACAGATAAAAGAGTCAGTCTCGCGCCAAAGTTCGCTTCGCTAAGCCTGGCGACAGAAACCACGGACAAGCCTTTGTAGTGTTGCGCGAACAAATAGCGAAGTCCTGAATCTTTGCGATTGATATCTAGATTCGTGAGAACGACGCAATATTCACCACCAACAGACTGGCTACGGCAAACTGAAAAACCGGCCTCTGCGATCTTTTCAAGGTCATGCTGACCAGAGGATCCAATCTCCGTGTCGGGTGGCAAGCCGATCGGGACGGTGATCAATACTTCAAACTTGTGCTGTTCTCTCAATCGTGTCCGAAGCCTGTTTAAAAACAACGAAGGAAAGCCGTCGGTCGGAACGATGATGAGTTGTCGATTGGTGCCAACGCTTGGCTGACTACCGAGGATTACTCGCTCTGGCAGGCACGCGCGAATCAAGAGGACCGTTGCTACAAGTATCAATACACGAATCGCAAGATTGGCCGCTGCAGGTGAGCGCAAGAGTGCAAGAATTTTCATTTCGCTGTTGGTAAAGAGATGTCTGTCTGCCGCCGAGCGTGTTCTCGGAAGACAGCAGGACTTCGAAAGGCGCTCAGTCCTGCGGAATCACGCTGACCGACACGTCCATGCCCTGCATCATGCCGCCGCCGAGGATCACGCCGCGCAGCGGCACGACGTCGGCGAAGTCGGCGCCCCAGGCGAGCGTGATGTAGCGGCGGTCGGCGAGCTGGTCGTTGGTGGGGTCGAACTCAACCCAGCCGTGGTCGGGCAGGAAGGCACCGATCCAGGCGTGCGACGCGTCGACACCCATCAGCCGCGGCATGCCGGGCGGTGGGTCGGTCAATAGGTAGCCCGACATGTAGCGCGCCGCAAGGCCGTGGCCGCGCAGGCAGGCCAGCATCAAGTGGGCGAAGTCTTGGCAGACGCCGCGCCGGTGCTGCATCACTTCGTCGACCGAGGTGCTGACAGTGGTGGCGCCTGAATCGAATTCGAAGTCGGTGTGAATGCGGTGACTCAACTCGCTCAAGGCCTCGAACCAAGGCCGATCGGACTGCAGCGAGGGCTCCGCATACAAGCGTGCAGCTTCGGACAGTGGCACCAGCGGCGTCGGCTCAGCCATGCGGGCGGCGTTCAGGTCGCAGGCAGCGCCGTACGGTCGCCGCAGCGATTCGCGCACATCGCCCACGGTCACGC
The DNA here is from genome assembly GCA_031427315.1 of Burkholderiales bacterium. Classification (GTDB taxonomy): domain Bacteria; phylum Pseudomonadota; class Gammaproteobacteria; order Burkholderiales; family Burkholderiaceae_C; genus PBB1. The sequence goes on from JANPNF010000459.1 coordinate 3,160, forward strand.
TCGAGTAAGTGTCTGCCACCGGGCGCTCACCGACCTCGACCTGGCACTGCATGCGCACCCGCAGCTGGCGGTGCGCGCCGTGCAGGCCGAAATGCGAGACCGAATTGCCGAAGCTGTCGACGGCCTCGTGGCGCTCGTCGGGCGGCGGATCGATCTGCAGGCTGTGCGACAGCAGGCGCTGCCAAGGCAGGCTGCGCGGCGTCAGGCGGCCCAGCTGCCACGACTGCGACACCGGCGCGGTGTAGGCGTAGCGCGTCTCGTGCTCGACGGTGTAGCGGTCGAAGCTGTCCTGCTGACGCTGTTGTTGGGACTGCTGCTGACCCTGTTGCTGTGACATGTAGCGCTCAGGCCACCAACGACAACACGCTGCGCGAAGCGGCGTGCGAGAAGAACTTCAGCGTCAGCTCATCAGACACCGCGTTCGCGGCGCGCTGCAGCGCAAAAAGCGTCTCGGCCAGCGCCTCGCTTTCCGGGTGCAGGTCGACACTCGACAGGTTGCGCAGCGCATGGTGCGCTGGTGCCAGCACGTCGCTGGCGAAGCGGCCATGGCTCAGCTCCAGCTTGGCGATGTACTCGGCCAGCCCCTTGACCTGGAAGGCGACCGAGCGCGGGTTGACCTCGTCGCGCAACAGCAAATCCAACACCGGCAGCCATTCGGGCGCCACCAGATAGCGCGAACGGTAGGTGACGGTGGAGTCGGCGTATTCGAGCAGCCAGTCCAGCCCATGCGTGCGGCCTTCGTTGGTGGCCACCTGGAGCACATTGCACAGCGACGACAGCCGCTCGATCCGCCGGCCGATCGACAGGAAACTCCAGCCCACGCCGCGCGTCATGCCGTCGAGCACAAAGCCCGACAGCGTCGTCATCGAGGTTACCGCGCGATCGAGCCAGGCCATCGCCAGCGGCAGGCCGAGGTGAGTCGAGGACAGGCCGCGCTGGAACACCGGGTCGGAGATCAGCTGGTTGAGCGAGCGCCAATGGTCGGCCGACATCCGGTCGCGCAGGTTGAAGGCGACGCGTGAGAGCTGCTTGAAGCGCTCGCTCAAGCCCTCCTCAGGATGGGTCGCGGCGCGCAGCAGATCGGTGCTAGGCTGGTCGGCGGAATCGATCAGGCCGAAGCGCTGCGCGACGATCAGCGTTGGCGGCACGGCGTCGCTGGGCTCGCGCGAATCGTCGAGCACATCGGCGATCGCCACCCGCAGCAGCCGGGCGGTGGCATCGCAGCGTTCGCCGTAGCGGCCGAACCAAAACAGGTTCTCGGCAGCGCGCGACGGCACATTGGCGCGCGAGGCGACCAGGTCTTCCGGCTTGACGGTGCGGCTGAGCAGCGAGAACGAGGCATTGACCGGTGCGTCGGACAGCACCCAGGTGTCCTTCGATCGGCCGCCACGCTGCATCGCAATCACGCGCGAATGGTCGTCGCCAGCCACCCGGGTCAGCCCACCGGGTAGCACGTGGTAGCCGTTCGGCGTCGCCACCGCGAACACCCGCAGCCCGACAGTGCGCGAGCTCATCTGTTCACCGCGACCCGGTTCGCCGCTGGCCTCCAGCACAGGTGCCTGCGACACATGCACCCACTCCTGTGCCACATAGCGCTGCGGCCGCGCGGCCACTCGCTCGCGCAGGGCCACACGCTCGGCGGCAGACAGATCGGCGCCGAACACCGCCGGCTCCTGCGCCGAACGCTCCAGCGGCTTGATGATCAGCTTGTCGAGCCGCCGCCAGGCGTCGTGGAGTGCGGCCGGCTCGCCCAGCCACCAGGTGGCGACAGAAGGCAATCGCAAAGGTTCACCCAGCAACTGCTCGCTGAGCTTGGGAAGGTAGCCGAGCAATCCACCCGACTCCAGCACGCCGGAGCCCAGCGCATTGGCCAGCAACACCGTGCCGCGGCGCGCGCAATCGGTCAGACCGGGGACGCCGAGCGCCGAATCGGAGCGCAGCTCCAGCGGGTCGCAGTAGTCGTCGTCCTGACGCCGCAAGATGCCGCTGACGCGCTTCAAACCCTCGACGGTCTTCATCCAGACGCAGCCGTCACGCACCGTCAGGTCGCTGCCTTCGACCAGCGGAAAGCCCAGGTACCGGGCCAGCAGCGCGTGTTCAAAGTAGGTCTCGTTGTAAGGCCCCGGTGTCAGCAATACGACGAGCGGATTGACGCGTTTGAACACCCGATCGGCGTGGTCTTTCGGTGCCCAGCGCATCATCGATTGACGCAACGCCTCGAAGAATGCCGCCAGGTGCTGCACGTGCAGGTCTTTGAACATCTGCGGAAAAACGCGCGACACCACGAGCCGGTTCTCCAGCGCGTAGCCGGCTCCCGAAGGCGCTTGCGTGCGGTCGTTGACCACCCACCAGTGGCCATCGGGCGAGCGCGCCAGGTCAGCGGCGTAATTGAACAGGTGCACGCCGCCGGGCGGGCGGATGCCTTGCACCTGATGCAAGTAGCCGCTGTGCCCGAAGATGATCGACGGCGGAATCGCACCGGATCGCAGCAGCTCCTGCGGGCCGTAGATGTCGCCCAGCACGCGGTTCAGCAGATCGGCGCGCTGCGCTATGCCGGCCGAGATCTCGTCCCATTCGGTGGGCGACAGCAGCAATGGCAGCGGATCGACCTCCCACGGCCGGTCCGCGCCTTTCGGGTCGGCGTAAACGTTGTAGGTGATGCCGTTCTCGCGGATCTCGCGTTCCATCAGCGACAGGGTTTCGCTGACCTCGACGCCCTCGCGCGCCGCCAGCGAACGCAGGAAGGCGTCCCAGTGCGGGCGCGGCAATCCTGGCGCCGACAGCAACTCGTCGTAGCGGTGTTCGACCGAGGTGTAGCCGGACAGCCAGCGAGTCAACATGTCAGCTAACCGAATTCATGAGGACGATTGTGGTCTGTGAACCGGCGAGACACAGAGGGCGTCAGAAGGCGCTGGGGGTTCGGCGCATGTCCAGGGTGAAAGGGTAGTTCGGATTGCGTTCGTCTTTGGGCACCTGCATCTTGCCCGGTGTGTGGCCGGTGCGGAAAAAGCGCGCCAGGCGGCGGGCTTCGGCCTCTAAGGCGTTGACCGGGAAGGTGTCATAGCTGCGTCCGCCCGGGTGGGCAACGTGGTATCGGCAGCCGCCGATGGAGCGGCCCATCCAGGTGTCGAGCAGGTCGATGGTCAGTGGCGCATGCACACCGATCGTCGGGTGCAAGGCCGTTGGCGGGTTCCATGCCTTGTAGCGCACCCCACCGACGAATTCGCCGACATTGCCCGTCGGTTGCATCGGCACGACGCGGCCATTGCAGGTCAGCACGTGGCGGTCACCGACCAGGCCGGTGGCCTTCAACTGCACCCGCTCGACCGATGAATCGACGTAGCGCGCGGTGCCGCCCGAGGCACCCTCCTCGCCCATCACATGCCAGGGCTCGAGCGCGAGCCGCATCTCGACCTCGATGCCCAGCACCGCGAAATCGCCAAGGCGTGGGAAGCGGAAGTTCAGGTGCGGTGCGAACCAGTCGGTCTTCATCGCATAGCCGAACTGGTTCAGCTCCTCGACCACGTCACTCAGGTCCTGCCAGATGTAGTGCGGCAGCATGAAACGGTCGTGCAGCTCGGTGCCCCAGCGCTTCAGGCGCGTGGGGCGGTACGGCTCCTTCCAGAAGCGCGAGACCAGCGCACGCATCAACAGCTGCTGCGTCAGGCTCATGCGGGCATGTGGCGGCATCTCGAAGGCACGCATCTCGAGCAGGCCGAGCCGACCGGTCGGGCCGTCGGGCGAATACAACTTGTCGATGCAGAACTCGGCGCGGTGGGTGTTGCCCGACACGTCGATCAGCAGGTTGCGCAGCAGGCGGTCGATCAGCCACGGCGGGCAGTAGTCGCCGTTCTCGCGGGTGGCGCGCTGCAGCTCGGCGAACGCGACCTCGATCTCGTAGACCGAGTCGTTGCGCGCTTCGTCGACACGCGGCGCCTGGCTGGTCGGCCCGACAAACAAGCCCGAGAACAAATAACTCAGCGCTGGGTGGTTGTGCCAGTAGGCGATCATGCTGGCGAGCAGGTCGGGACGGCGCAGGAAGGGCGAATCGGCCACCGTTGCGCCACCGAGCACGAAGTGGTTGCCGCCGCCGGTGCCACTGTGGCGGCCATCGACCATGAACTTCTCGCTCGACAAGCGGGTTTCGTGGGCGCTTTGATACAGGTGCGTCGTTTGCTCGACCAACTCGGCCCAGCTGTGCGCCGGGTGCACATTGACCTCGATGACGCCCGGGTCGGGCGTAACGCGCAGCGTTGACAAGCGCGGGTCCTTCGGCGGCTCGTAGCCCTCCAAGATCACCGGCAGCTTCATCTCGGCCGCGGTGTCTTCGACCGCAGCGACGATCTCCAGGTAGTCCTCCAACGCCGTCATCGGTGGCATGAAGACATAGAGCCTGCCGCCGCGCGGCTCGGCGCACAAGGCGGTGCGGGCGATCCAGGCCGCCGACTCGAATTTCTCAGGCAAGCGCAGGCTGCTGGCCGGCGCACTGGCCACCGACTTTTCCGGGCCTTGTGCCGCCCGTGAGCGCTCGGCGAAGCCCGCCGCCGCAGACCCGTTGGAAGCGGCTGTCGCCGCAGTCACGCCGTGGGCCGCGAGCGAACCGTTCGCTGTGGCTGCAAAGCGCAGCCGCCGGTACGGTGGCAGCGGAACGAAGGTCTGCGTCTGATCGACAGGCAGCACCCAGGGCATGTCGCCCTCCTTGGCCCAGGGCTGGGAGTCGAGCGGCAGGCGAAAGCCCAACGGCGAATCACCCGGCACCAGATAGCAGCGCTCGGAGCGCAAGAACCACGGCCCAGTGGTCCAGCGCGGCTGACCTAGCGTGCCCCGCGCGATCGGCAGCACGTGGCCGACCACTTTGTCGAGCCCCTGGCTGAACACCTTGCGCAAGCGCTCGCGCTCCATGGGGTCGGCGAGCCGCGCATCGTGCGGATCGACATTGGTCGGCAGCTTGTGCTCGCGCCACAGGTAGTACCAGGTGTCCTCGTAGGCCGGGAACACGTGCTTCGCATCGAGTGCCAGGCGGCGCGCCACGCTGCTCAGGAACTTGTGCGCATGCGCGTCGGTGACTTCGTAATCGGTGCGTTCGTCGGCGAACAGCTCCGGGTGCGTCCAGACCGGTTCGCGGTCCTTGCGCCAATAGAGGTTCAACGACCAGCGCGGCAGTTGTTCACCCGGATACCACTTGCCCTGACCGTAATGCAGCAGACCACCTTCGCCGTATTTCAGGCGCAGCTTGTCCATCAGGTCGGCACTCAGCAGCCGCTTGGTCGGGCCCATGGCCTCGGTGTTCCATTCGGCGCCGTCGCGGTCGTCCACCGACACGAAAGTGGGCTCGCCGCCTTGCGTCAGGCGCACGTCGTTCTTGCGCAGGTCCACGTCGACGCGGTGGCCCAGCGCTTCGATGCCCGCCCACTGCGCGTCGGTGTACGGCAGGGTCACGCGCGGCGCTTCCCAAATGCGCGTGACGCTCATGCTGTGCTCGAACTCGGTCTCGCAGTCATCGATGGCTCCACTGACCGGCGCGGCTGATGACGGGTCGGGCGAACACGCCAGCGGGATGTGGCCTTCGCCGGCCAGCAGGCCTGAGGTGGGGTCGAGCCCGATCCAGCCGGCGCCCGGCAGGAACACCTCGCACCAGGCATGCAGATCGGTGAAATCGATCTCGGTGCCGCTCGGGCCGTCGAGCGATTTCACATCGCTTTTCAACTGAATCAGGTAGCCCGAGACGAAGCGTGCCGCCATGCCCAGATGGCGAAGAATCTGCACCAGCAGCCAGCCGGTGTCGCGGCACGAGCCCGAGCCGTTGGCCAGCGTGACTTCGGGCGATTGCACGCCGGGCTCCATGCGGATGAGGTAGCTGATGTCTTTCTGCAAACGCTGGTTCAGCTCGACGAGAAAATCGTTGGTGCGCTTTTTCTCGCGCGGCACGGCGCCCACATAGGCGTCGAGCAGCGGCGTCAGCTCGCCCTTGGCCATGTACGGTGCCAGTTCGGCCGCCAGTTCAGGCTCATAGGCGAACGGAAAATGCTCGGCCGACGGCTCCAGAAAGAAGTCGAATGGGTTGAGCACCGACATCTCGGCGACCAGGTCGATCTCGATGCGAAATGACGTGGTTTTGTCCGGGAACACCAACCGAGCCAGGTAGTTGGACTGCGGGTCTTGCTGCCAGTTGATGAAGTGAGCGGCGGGCTCGACCCGCATCGAGTAGCTGAGGATGCGGGTGCGCGAATGCGGCGCCGGTCGCAAACGCACGACCTGGGGGCCCAGGTTGATGGGTTGGTCGTAGCGGTAATGCGTTACATGGTTCAACGCGACATGAATGGACATTCAGGACTCCACTGGCACAAGAAAATCGCGGCTGATGCCGACACCGAGCGTGCCCACGCGCTCCAGAAACTGCGTCAAGTACGCATGCAGACCCGTCGCCAGGATCTCGTCGATGCGGCCGTACTGCAGGTCGGCCCGCAAACGCCCCGCGCGGCGCAGCGTTTCGCTGGACTGCTCGTTGGCGATCATCGTCAGGTTCGACAACACCTCCTGCGTGCAGGCGGCCAGCGAACGCGGCATGTCGGGGCGCAGGATCAGCAACTCGGCCACCTTCTCCGGCCGGATCACGTTGCGGTAGACCTTGCGGTAGACCTCGAAGCCGGAGACCGAACGCAGGATCGCCGACCAGTGATAGAAGTCGTACTCGACATCACGACCGCTGGGCGGTGCATCTTCTTGAGACTGGCTCTGCGATTGCCTCATGCCGTCAGGGCCGCCGTAGAACTCGCTTTCAACCGCATGAAAC
>JANPNF010000460.1:0-2211 GCA_031427315.1 Burkholderiales bacterium
CTTGATCGACGCATCGGCTCGCGACCCGTCACGCAACAGGCTGGACGCCAGCGCTGCCGAATAGGCATTCGCGAACTGGTCGGTGCGCGTGGTTTCACCGGCCGAGCTCTCGGCATCAAGGTGCTGCCAGCGTTGCAGCACATCGACACGCACATCCATCAGCACCCGGGCACGCGCCAGTGCGGCGGTGTGTTCGAGCGGCGTGGCAATCGAGCCCGTCACCAGCACCACCGCGGGCAGAACTGCAGTAGCACCGGCCTCACCCGCTTCCAGCCGGGCCCGCGCCTCGCCGATGCGCGCGGTGGTCAGCGGGTGGCTGCGCAGATAAGGAAAGTTGCCGCTGTCGTTGAGCCGCGAGGCCTTCTGCAGGCGCTCGAACATTGAGGCCATGCCTGCAGGATTGAAACCGGCGCTGGCCATCACCGACGAACCGATGCGATCAGCCTCGCGCTCCATGTCGCGCGAAAAATTTAACTGGCCCTGGATGCCGACCGCCTGCCCGCTGGTGATCAATGCACCCGCGGCATTACCGCCGCCGGACTGCGTTGCCGCGATCACGCCGAGGATCGTGGTCGCGATGCTGATCAGCGACTGCTGCCGGCTGTTGGCAAAACTGCGGGCGATGTGGCGCTGGTTAATGTGCGTCATCTCGTGCGCGAGCACCGACGCCAGTTCATCGCGGGTTTGCGTGATCGCCATCAGCCCGAGGTGCACCCCCATGTAGCCACCCGGCAGCGCGAAGGCGTTGACACTCGGATCGCGCACCAGGAACGGTTGGTAAGGGAAGCGCTCGCTCAGATCCTCTCCCAGATCACCGCGCACCTTGGCTGCGGCCAGCAACGGCTGCCACAGCGACTGCAGGTATTCGAGCAGGATCGGGTCGTCGAGGTAGTCCGGATCGCGCCGGATGTCGCGCATGATCGCGTCGCCCAAATGCCGCTCGGTGCTGAGGCTGAAGTCTGCCGATGCAGAGTCGCCGAGCGCGGGCAGGCTGTTCTGCGCGTGCGCCGCCTGTGACCACGCGGAAACCACCAACGACATGCTGACGACACTGAGCCGAACCACGCGCAGCACAGACTTGGCATTTCGGCATGAACGGGACAAGGGGTGGATCAAAGAGGCTTTCGCAGCGGAGCAAACCAGACAGTGCTTCAGCACCACACCGCGTCACTATGATGCCAGCCCGACATTGCTGCTTTGTTTCCCACCATGACCCCACCCGCCGAGAGCGCTGCTGGCGCTCCGCTGCCGAACCCGTCCAGTTCGCCGCTGACGCACTTTGATGCGGCGGGTCAGGCGCACATGGTCGATGTGTCGGCCAAGGCCGAAACCCACCGCATTGCCCGGGCGGTCGGCGAGATCCGCATGCTGCCAGCCACGCTGGCGCTGATCGAGGGCGGCGGGGCGAAGAAGGGCGATGTGCTGGGCGTGGCACGCATCGCCGCCATCCAGGCCGCCAAGCGCACCGCGGAATTGATCCCGCTGTGTCACCCGCTGCCCATCACCCGCGTCGCGGTTGACTTCGACATCGACCGCATTGCCAGCCTCATCCGCTGCACCGCCCAGGTTGAAACACATGGCCGCACCGGCGTCGAAATGGAAGCGCTGACCGCGGTGCAGATCGGCCTGCTGACCATCTACGACATGTGCAAAGCCGCCGACCGCGGCATGGTGATGGGCGAGATTCGGGTGCTGGAAAAGCACGGCGGGAAGTCGGGTGATTGGATCAGCCCCAAGGCCGGTCGATGAGGATCAGGCCACCGCGCGCGACCGTCACCTGAAGTCCCGATAGTCCAGCGTACGCGAAGGCGCCACGCACTGGAACAGCGGCTCGACGCCAGGCTCGAATTCGCTGTCGCAGGGCGCGAAGAATTCCTTCGAGGCCACGTTGTGGAACTCGCGCAGGCGCGCCGCAATGTGCCGCGCACGATCGATGTCGCCGACTTCCGCCAGCGCACTTGCCCACGACATCATCAGCCGGGTGTCGAGCAGGAAGTGTTTTGCACCGTCCATCGCGCGCAGCACCTCGGCGGGTGAGTGGCTGGTGGTGGCCGCCGCGTAATCGGCGTGGTGCGAGAACAGCCAGCTGCGGCGCCCGGCGGCCACGCGCTCGGCCAGCGGCGGGGCATCGTCGGCAGGCTCGAAGATCGCCACCACCGGCAGGTAGTCGATCACCGAGGCGAGGCCGCCAGCCATCAGCAGCAACGACGA
>JANPNF010000461.1:0-1594 GCA_031427315.1 Burkholderiales bacterium
CAGCACGAAATCGCGCACCGGCACATGGGCCAGCCGCGACAGCACCAATGCCGCCGCCTGCCCCGATCCGACGCCCACGCCAGCGCACACCACCGCATTGCCGGGCAGCGAGTCGCCGATTTCCATGCCCGCGCGGATGGCGGCGTGCGCCTGATCGAGCGACATCGCCGCCGTGACGCGTGAACTGCGTGTGCCGTGGGCTATCTTGCGCGACAGCAGCCGTGGATGCCGCGGCAGCGTCTCGGCCACGCCCGCATCGACCACCGACAGCTCCAGCCCCTGGATTCGTGCAAACACCGACAGCGGCATCTGCGAGGTCAGCAGCGAGCGCACCACCTGCGCCGTCGAATGGCGCTCACCCGCGCCGATGCCGTCGACGGCCAGGCCGTGGTCAGCCGCGAAGACGACGACCTGCGGCGCATTGAAGCGCGGCTTGAGCGAGTTCTGGATCAGGCCCAGCCGCACCGCCAGCGGTTCCAGTTCGCCCAGATCGCCCGTGGTCTGGCTGCGCAGCAACAGCTTTTCGCGCAGGGCGACCTCGAGCTCCGTGTTGCCAGTCGGCGAAATCAGGTTGTGATAGCTGTTGGCCATGGCATCGGCGACTCAGCGCAAGAACAATCGATAGGCTGCATTGTCAGTCTCGTCGGCCCAGGGATAGGCCAATGTGCCGAGAAATTCGCGGAAGGCCTTCTTGTCCTGGCGCGGCACCTGGATGCCGACCAGGATGCGGCCGGGATCGGCGCCCTGGTTGCGGTAGTGGAACAGGCTGATGTTCCAGCCCGGGTGCAGGCTGGCTAGGAACTTCATCAGCGCGCCGGGCCGTTCTGGGAACAGGAAACGGTATAGCCGCTCGTCGGCCGCCAGTTCGCTGCGCCCGCCGACCATGTGGCGCAGGTGCAGCTTGGCCAGCTCGTCTTTCGTCAGGTCGATCGCCTGAAAGCCCTGGCGGTTGAATGCGGCCACCAGCGCGGTCGATTCACCCCGTTGCGTGGTCGAGATGCCGACGAACACATGGGCCCGGCGCTCGTCAGAAATCCGGTAGTTGAATTCGGTCACCGCGCGCGGGCCGATCAGCTCGCAGAACTTCTTGAAGCTGCCGCGCTCCTCAGGGATCGTCACCGCCAGCAGCGCCTCGCGCTCTTCACCGACATCGGCCCGCTCGGCCACGAAGCGCAGCCGGTCGAAATTCATGTTCGCGCCGCAGGCAATCGCCACCAGCGTCTGGCCTTTGACGTGGTGTTCTGCAACGTACTGCTTGACGGCTGCCACCGCCATCGCCCCGGCCGGCTCGAGAATGCTGCGTGTGTCCCCGAACACGTCCTTGATCGCGGCGCACACCGCATCGGTGTCGACAGTCATGAAGTCGTCGACAAGTTCGCGCGTCAGCCGAAAGGTCTCGACGCCGACCTGCTTGACCGCGGTGCCGTCGGAGAACAGGCCCACATCGCTGAGGACGACGCGCTTGCCCGCCTTGACCGAGCGGATCATCGCGTCGGAGTCGGTCATCTGCACGCCAATCACCTTGATCTCAGGGCGCACTGCCTTGATGTAAGCCGCCACGCCGGAGATCAGGCCGCCGCCGCCGATCGCGACA
>JANPNF010000462.1:0-3609 GCA_031427315.1 Burkholderiales bacterium
GACTGCGGCCCGAAACCGTGGCGGAAAAACAGGGCCGATCCCTTGGCGGGCCGCACATCGTGAGCGCTGCCGTCGGGTCGGTACAGGCGGGTGTCGCCACCGTCTACACCGTCGTCAGGTCCGTTCAGGTACAGCAGCATCGTCAGGCAGGAGCGCAGGTGCGCAGGCCACTGCAGCATGCGGTGCCGTTCGGCGTCGAGTGAGAAGCCGGGCCAGTCGCCGTCGGTGTGGCGGTTGAACACATCGCCGTCGTCGTAGCGGTACATGTTCAGCCGCTCGGACAGGCGCGGGTGCAGTGTCATGCCGTCGATACGCGCCGGCAGCAGCGCGGCCATGCGCGCAAACACCGGGCCGAGAAACTCGAGGTCGGCCACCCAATGCACCGACTTGTTGATGCGCATGCCGGGCGGTGTGGCAATGCCCGGGGCTTCGGCGCGATAGCCGAATCGCTCGCTGGCCTCGACCACCGCGTCGGCTTCAGCGGCGCTCAGCAGGTGACGAATCTCGAACGCGAGCAGCCCGCCAAGCTCAATGTCGTGGCGCTCCGGATGCTGTTCGCCGTCGGTGCGCAAGGTCAGTTGTGCGGGCGGCGTGACGAACGCGTGGATCGGCGTGTCGGGCACGACGCCGCCTAGCGGCAGCGAGCCGGGCAGCAAGGCGACAGTGCGGTGTGCCGGCCAGAGCCGCGCGGCGTCGACGTAGGCGTGGTGGAGGGTGGCCACACGGCCCGTCAGGTGCAGGTCTGTCATCGGGCAGGGTGGTGGAAAAGGAAGCTGGATTGTGGTGTCATCGAGCGGCCCCACATTGAGGAGCAGTACATGGCCACATCAGTCGACTACACACCGCCCCAGGTTTGGACCTGGGCGCCGGCCAGTGGGGGCGCGTCAGCGAACCTCAACCGGCCGATCGCGGGCTCTACCCACGACAAGGTGCGGCCCGTGGGCTGAACCGCCTTTGTACAGCGCGCTGGTGATGGGCGTGCTGTACGGTGCCGCCGAGTTCCTCGGCGTGCAGGACTACCGCCGCCTCCAGCGCTGGGCTGATGTGATCCGCGCGCGGCCAGCCGTGAAACGTGGGCGCATGGTCAACCGCACCTGGGGCGAGCGCTCCGAGCAGCTGCACGAGCGCCACGAGGCGAGCGATTTCGACACCCTCACGCAAGACCGGATCTCGGCACCCGGCGCCTAGCCGCTGCCGTGCCGACGCCCACCCGTGTCGTCATCGGCCTACAAAGGCTTGCGCCATTGACCGCTCTTTGGGCCGCGGCGCCGTCTTTAATCTCGGCGGTCATGATCCACAGGAGGCCCTCATGAACACTGAGGCAATCGACGCACTGCACGACATTCACAGCGCCACGAACGATGTTTTGAAAGGCTACCGCGAGATGTCTGCGCGCGCTGAGCCCGAGATTCAATCGGTGATCCACCGACTCACCGATCTGCACGATCGGCATGCGGCAGAGCAATCGGCCGAACTCACTCATTTGCGCGCCAGTGGCAAGGACGATTCGTCATTGCAGGGCACGGTCAATAAAGTCGTGGTGATGCTGCGCGATTGGCTCACCAACCTCGACCGCGACGTGCTGCCCGCGGTGCGAGACGGTGAGGAGTCGCTGCGCAAACAATACGGCAAAGCCCTCGGTGATGCGCAGGTTTCGGCACACCCGTCGATTGCGCCATTGCTGAGAACGCAGCTGGCTGCAATCAACGCTGAGATTGCCCGCCTGCCGCAAAGTTGACATCGCTGCGAGACACCCTCCGTTTGCGTGAGCGGGGGCGAGCAGGTTCTCCTGATGACACGCGGCATACATCACGCATCAGGCAGGCGGGAACTCAGCGCGCTGGCCAAATTGCAGCCGCAGTTCGTGATGCAAATGACCGAGACGGTGCGCAGCAAGGGCGCTGAGCCGCGCAAGGAGAACGCAATGACGGCAATCGAAGTTCAGTTGATCGAGCGGCTGAAGAAGCTGCCTTCCAGTCGTGTGGCCGAGGTGGAAGACTTCGTGGAGTTCCTCAGCCAGCGCGAGGAACGCGCGGTAGCCTCGCAACGGCTCCCCGCAGGCATGGCGAGGCTCGATGCGTTGAACCTGCCGCCGATCTCCGAGGATGAGATGGAGGCGGAGATTCAAGCGGCGCGGCAAGAGCGACGCAGCAAGCAAGGCGCCTGAATGTCGTGAGCTTCAAGCTCAACACGAACTTACTTGTTTCGGGCGTGATCGCGGCCGGAATGCCGCGCCGGTTGGTCGATGGCGCCAAGGCCGGCGAGGTCGAGCTTTGCACAAGCGAGGTGCTGCTGGCCGAGTTGCTTGAGGTGCTGTCGCGCGGCAACTTCGCCTCTCGGCTTGAGCAGGCAGGGCTCACACCTCAGGGCATCGTCGACGACTTGCGGCGCATCGCCGTCATCGTGGCGCCAACCGACACGCCGCGCGTCGTGCCCACCGATCCTGATGACGATCACGTCATCACCGCGGCCGTCACCGGCCAGGCCGATTTCATCGCCTCGGGTGACAAGCGCGACCTCTTGCCCTTGGGCAGCTACGCCGGCATCCCCATCGTCACTGCGCGTGAGGCCGTCGAGCGGTTGGAGGCGTGGCGCGAAGGTTGAAGCCGGATCAGCCAAGCGCAGGCTGCGCGGTGGCGGTCTGACTTAAACCAATCAGCCTGCACGAATTCCGGGGCGGTTCACCGCGACACCGAGCTTGCCCAGGTCCCATGCGAGGAACGCCACGTCGATGGGGCTGTGCCCATCGGGGTCAACGTATTTGTACGGATTGTTGTTGGCGTAGGCGTAGCGGTTGATGCCGTGCAAGCTGCCCGGGTCGGCAGGCGCAGCGTCAACGCCCATGAAGCGGCCCAGGCCCGGGTCGTAGTACCGAGCTCCCATGTAGCTCAGGCCGGTGTTGGCATCGAACGGCTTGCCCGCAAAGCCGATGGCGTTGCCGACTTGGGCCGACGAGTTGTTCAGCCGCTCACCAAAAGGCCGGTAGTTTCCCTTCCACACCACATTGCCGTTGGCGTCTGTGGCCAGCACCGGAGTGCCCGAGATGTCGTTGTGAAAGTAGGTGACGGTCTGCGCGGGAGCGAGCGAGGGAACGAGCGCACTGGCCAGCGCCATGCCGACGAACAAGGCCGCTTGCGCAAGCCTGCCCCGCGCCCATTGAATGATGTTGTTCATGGTCAAACCCTCGTCGTCAGCGCTTGTGATGTTGCCGGCCCAAAACAATCACTACTCATCGAGCAGCAGTTGAAGAATCGGGATCAACTGCTCCGGCGGCAAACTCACGATGAGCGTGATGGTCGCTGTGGTCGCGGCGTTGTTGCCGTCGCCGCTGTAGACGATGGTGATCGAGTGCGTACTGCCATCGTAAAAAGACATCGTGCCCGTCGGCGAATTTCCGCTGACCGTCGCTGCCACCGTGGTCGGTTTACCGGCCACAGCCTTCAAGCTCGGCCCCCCGGCCAGGCCGGTCTACAAGGCCGACAAAGATGCCCTCTGGATTGCGCAACCGCGTTACCACTGTCAAGCCGGTACTACGCCGCAATCCGACCTCGAACGACAACCTGGCGCTGAATGTCGCCCAAGGTTGGCAGCGTCTTCAAGTCGTAGTTC
>JANPNF010000463.1:0-2765 GCA_031427315.1 Burkholderiales bacterium
GCTTCGTCGGCGTGTCGTTCGAGCAGCCGATCACCACCGCCGAAATCACCGGTGTGGGCGCGGTCAACCTGCTCGAGGCGATCCGCATAGTCGATCCGAAGGTTCGCTTCTATCAGGCCAGCACGTCCGAGATGTTCGGCAAGGTCCAGTCGATCCCGCAAGTCGAGAGCACGCCGTTTTATCCGCGCAGCCCGTATGGCGTGGCCAAGCTCTATGCGCACTGGATGACGATCAACTACCGCGAGAGCTACGGCATCTTCGGCGCGAGTGGCATCCTCTTCAACCACGAGTCGCCACTGCGCGGCCGCGAGTTCGTGACCCGCAAGATCACCGACAGCATGGCCAAGCTCAAGCTCGGCAAGCTCGATGTGCTCGAGCTGGGCAACATGGACGCCAAGCGCGACTGGGGCTTCGCGAAGGAATACGTCGAAGGCATGTGGCGCATGCTGCAGGCCGATGAACCCGACACCTTCGTGCTCGCCACCAATCGAACCGAGACGGTGCGTGACTTCGTCTCGATGGCGGCCAAGGCTGCGGGCTTCGAATTGGCGTTCAAGGGCGAGGCCGAGCATGAGGTCGCGTTCGACACGAAGACGGGCAAGACTCTCGTGCGCGTGAACCCCAAGTTCTACCGCCCCGCCGAGGTCGCGCTCCTGATCGGCGACCCGGAAAAAGCCAAGCGCGTGCTGGGCTGGGCGCCGAGCACGACGCTCGAGAAACTGGGCCAGATGAGGGTGGAGGCCGACATCCGACGCAACGAGGCCGGCGTTTCGATGTAGGCGGCTGGCCGAGCACATGGCGGGCCGCACCTCGGTCGGCCCGGCACCGTGACTCGAGCTCGACAGAGACATAACGATGAAAAGAATTCTGCTCACCGGTGCCGATGGCTTCACCGGCCGGTACCTGGCCGCCGCGCTGCAGCGCGCTGGGCATGAGGTGCATGGCGTGGTGCGCGCCGTGCCTGCCACCCCTGTCGCCGGTCTGGCGGCCGTGCATGTGTGCGAACTCGGCGACGCGGCAGGCTTGGCCGGCCTCGTGCAACGGGTGCGCCCCCACCAGACAGCGCACCTTGCCGCGATCACCTTCGTGGCGCACGGCGATGCGGACGCGATCTATCACACCAACATCATGGGCACGCGCAATCTGCTCGAGGCATTGGCAGCCGGCGGGCACAAGCCTGAATCGGTGTTGTTGGCCAGCAGCGCCAACGTGTACGGCAACGCCACCGAAGGCGTACTGAGCGAAGCCAGCGCAGTGTCGCCGGCCAACGACTACGCCGTCAGCAAGCTGGCCATGGAGCACATGGCGCAGCTGTATCGCGGCCGGCTGCCGATCGTGATCTCGCGGCCGTTCAATTACACCGGCGTCGGACAGGCAGAGAGCTTTCTGTTGCCGAAGATCGTCGCCCATGTGCGGCGCGGCGCGCCCGTCATCGAGCTGGGCAACCTCGACGTGGCCCGCGACTTCTCGGACGTTCGCATGGTGGTCGCGGCCTATGCGCGCCTGTTGCAAACGCCTGCGGCAATCGGGCAGACATTCAACGTCTGCTCGGGCAAGGCGCATACGCTGAACGAAGTGCTGGATCTGGTTCGCGAGATATCGGGCCGGGATTTCGAGGTGCGTGTGAACCCGGCCTTCGTGCGCAACAACGAAGTGAAGACACTGCTCGGCAGCCGCGCGCGGCTCGACGCCTGCATCGGCCCGCTGGATGTGATCGAGCTGCGCGATACCCTGCGCTGGATGATCGAAGCCCCCGCTGCGGCACACGACCTGTTTGGCGCGCGATGAGCACTGATGTCGAATGGGAAAAGTGGGGCGTTCAGGACCCCTACTTCAGCGTCCTCACCGATCCGAAATTTCGCAAGGGCGAGATCACGGCCGAGGCCAAGCAAGACTTCTTCGTCTCGGGCCGCGTTCACGTCGAGCATGTGTTGAACGCCTGTCGCAAATACATTGACCCGGCCTTCGCACCGCAGCGCGTGCTCGACTTCGGCTGTGGCGTTGGCCGGCTGGTGTTGCCCTTCGCGGCGATGGCCCGCGAGGTGGTGGGCGTCGACATCTCTGAGGCGATGTTGATCGAGGCGCGCCGAAACTGCATGGAGCAAGGGGTGTGCAACGCCGAGTTCGTGAAGTCGGACGACACGCTTTCCGCCGTCGAGGGTCTGTTCGACCTGGTCCATACCGCCATCGTGTTACAGCACGTCGATGCGCTGCGCGGTATGCAGCTCGTGGCGCACCTGCTGGCACGCCTTGCGCCGGGCGGCGTCGGTGCCCTGCAGTTGACCTACGGCAAGGCTTACCACGCTGCGACGCTGGGCGTGCCGCCTACCGTGGAACCGCCTCGGCCCGCACTGCCGATGGTGGCGGCGGCGAAATCGACGCCATGGTTGCGCAAGCTGTTCAGACGCCCACCGGTGAGCAATCAAGCCGACACGGCACAGACGAGCGCAGCCGGCGCCACCGACGGGCCGGTCGACGATGCGCCAGCCAAAGACCCCGAGATGCAAATGAACCCGTACAACCTGAACGTGCTGTTCTATTTGATGCAGACCGCCGGCGTCACCGACTTCCACACCGAGTTCAGCGACCACGGCGGCGAACTCGGGGTGTTTCTGTACTTCCGGAAACCGTAGCGTGGCTTCAGACGTAGTAGTCGATCCGGGTCAAAACGCCTCTGGCCAGCGCTGCGCCCCGTGCAGAAAGCGAACAACCTCGATGCGGTGCCCTTTGATGCAGTAGGCCGCGATGAACGACGTTCCGCTGAT
>JANPNF010000464.1:0-4386 GCA_031427315.1 Burkholderiales bacterium
AGCAGCGTCTGGCGGCTGCCTGGGCCGAGCGCGCGGCCGATACGCCGCTGCGCAGTCCCGATGACGCCTTGACGCTGGCGTCGATCGTCGAGAAAGAAACCGGCCAGCCACAGGACCGGGGCAAGGTGGCTGCGGTGTTCATCAACCGCCTGCGCATCGGCATGCCGATGCAGACCGACCCGACGGTGATCTATGGGCTGGGCGCCGCTTTCGACGGCAACCTGCGCAAGCGCGATCTGCAGGCCGACACACCCTACAACACCTACACCCGCAACGGCCTGCCGCCGACGCCGATCTCGATGCCCGGCAAGGCCTCGCTGCTGGCAGCGGTGCGTCCCGAGCCAACTCGGGCGCTGTACTTCGTGGCGCGCGGCGATGGTTCCAGCGAATTCAGCGAAAACCTCGCCGCCCATAATCGTGCCGTCAACAAGTTCCAGCGCGGGCGCTAGTGCGTGCGCAGCGCGGGTCGATGTACGCTCATGGCGAGGTCGGTGTGCGCGGACGATTCATCACATTCGAAGGCATCGATGGTGCCGGCAAGAGCAGCCACATCGAGCCGTTGGCGGCGCGCCTGCGCTCGACTGGGCACACCGTGCTGTTGACCCGCGAGCCGGGCGGCACACCATTGGCAGAGCGGCTGCGCGAGGTGCTTTTGCATGCCCCGATGGATGCACTGACCGAATCGCTGCTGGTGTTCGCCGCGCGCCGCGACCATGTGACGCAGGTGATCGCCCCCGCTCTGGCGCGTGGGGACACCGTTCTGTGCGATCGGTTCACCGACGCCACCTTTGCTTACCAGGGCGCCGGCCGCGGTTTTGATATCGCCCAACTGACGGCGCTTGAATCCTGGGTCCATGCCGATCTGCAGCCCGATCTGACGCTGTGGTTTGACCTGTCGGTCGACCAGGCGGCGCAGCGATTGGCAGGTGCGCGCGCTCCCGACCGCTTTGAACAGCAGGACGCGGCATTTTTCGATCGCGTGCGCCAGGGCTATCTGTCTCGCGCCGAGGCGTTCCCACAGCGCTTCGTACGCATCGAGGCCTCGGTGGATCGTGACACGGTCGGGTGGCAGGTGAGCCACGCACTGGAGGGGCGCCTCTGATGCAGGACACATCGACAACCAGCGATACCGCCATACCACCTGGGTCGCCTTCGGTGGCTTTGCCATGGTTGGCAGCACCGCTGCGCGATGCACTGGCTACGCAGCGCACACACGCCTTGCTGCTGCATGGGCCGCAAGGCGTGGGTCAATTCGAGATGGCGTTGACGCTGGCGCAGGCCTGGTTGTGCGAAGGCACGGCATCGGTCCACAACGCCAGCGAGGGCGACACACCACGCCCCTGCGGCGTGTGTGCCAGTTGCCGGCTGGTGCGCGCCCGCTCTCATCCCGACCTGATGGTGCTGATCCCGGAAGCGCTGCGCAGCGCACTCGGCTGGAATGCCGACGATACGGGCGAGGAGGGCGCCTCGGGCCCCACCGATGCCGCTGGCAAGCGCAAGCCCAGCAAGGACATCCGGGTGGCCGAGGTGCGCCGGATCCTGGCCTTTGCCCACACAACCGCGGCCCGTGCACACGGCAAGGTGGTGGTGGTGTATCCGGCCGAGGCGATGAACACGATCGCCGCCAACGCGCTGCTGAAAATTCTGGAGGAGCCGACGGGCCGTCTGCGCTTTGTGCTGTCGGGCTCCTCGGCCGACACGCTGTTGCCGACGATCCGCAGCCGCTGCCAGTCGCTGTGGCTCGGCGTGCCGGATGCCGAGGTGGCGGCAGCTTGGCTCCGCGCGCAGGGCGTGCCACGACCCGAGGTGCTGTTAACCGCCGCCGGAGGACAGCCGCAGGAGGCGCTGAGCTGGTTCCGCGAAGGCATCGATGCGCAGACCTGGTTGTCGCTGCCGCAGCAACTCTCGCGCGGCGAGGTGGCCAACCTGCCCACGTGGCCACTTGCGCGTGTGGTCGACATGATGTTCAAGGTCTGCCACGACGCGATGCGGGTGGCTGCCGGTGCGGCGCCGCGCTACTTTCCGCTTGAAGCCCTGCCCACTGTGGCCAACGATGCGGCCGACCTTGCCGCGTTGTCCGGCTGGTACCGTGAACTCGGTTGCATTGCACGGCATGCAGAGCATCCGTGGCAGGCCGCACTGACCATTGAATCCCTCGTGTTGCGAGCGAAAACTGCACTCGCTGTCACGAAGTCTTCGTCCGCAAGGGCATCACGTTCGATAAACTGATTGCATGAACGAACCTGCGTCGCGTCCGCCCACGGCCCCAATCCCTGCATTGGCAGGCAGCCGCCCGAGCGTGATCCAGCTGGTGTTTCGCGAAAAGGGTGCGCTGTACGCCGCCTACATTCCGTTGTTAACCGAAGGCGGGCTGTTCGTGCCCACCACCCGCGAGTACCGATTAGGCGAGGACATCTACCTGCTGCTGTCTCTGCCGGAAGACAGCCAGCGCTATCCAGTGGCCGGCAAGGTGGCGTGGATCACCCCGGCCAACGCCTCTGGGGGCCGCACCCAGGGCGTCGGCGTCCGCTTCCCGGCCGACGAGAAGACGCGCGTGCTGCGTCTGCGGATCGAAGAGCTGCTGGGCACCTCGATTTCGTCGTCGAAGCCGACGCAGACCATCTGAGTCTCGCTGCGGCGGACGGTCGGCTGCACCGCGCACGATGTACGTCGATTCCCACTGCCACCTGAGTTATCCCGAGTTAACCGATCGGCTGACTGAGATCCGTGCCGACATGCAGGCCGCCAGGGTGGGGCGGGCGCTGTGCATCTGCACCACGCTGGAAGAGTTCGATCGGGTCCATGCGCTGGCACTCGCGCACGACAACTTCTGGGCCAGCGTTGGCGTGCATCCCGACAACGAAGGCGTGCAGGAGCCGACGCTGGCGGACCTGCTCTGCCGGGCGGCGTTGTCGCGCGTGGTGGCGTTGGGCGAAACCGGGCTGGATTACTACCGACTGAACGGCCGCTCGGTGGCCGAGATGGAGTGGCAGCGCGAGCGCTTCCGGATGCACATTCGCGCCGCGCACCGCACCGGGCTGCCACTTGTGATCCACACCCGAAGTGCGTCGCGCGACACGCTGGATGTTTTGTCCGCAGAGGGCGAACGCCGGGTCGGCGGGGTGTTTCACTGCTTCACCGAAACCTTGGACGTGGCCCGCGCAGCGCTCGATCTAGGCTTCTACATCTCGTTCTCAGGCATCCTGACCTTCAAGAACGCGCACGAGTTGCGCGCAGTAGCCAACTTCGTGCCGCTCGACCGGTGCCTGATCGAAACCGACAGCCCCTACCTGGCGCCAGCACCGTTTCGCGGCAAGACCAACACCCCGGCGTTGCTGCCGTGGGTGGCGAAACAAATGGCCGAGCTGAAGGGCGTCAGCGTCGAAGAAATCGGCCACGTCACCACCGCCAACTTTGAATCATTGTTCAAGATCCAGCCGATTGCGAGCGATGAATAATCGTAGAAATTACTTTCGCTTCGTTGTCTATCTAGCTGTCATCACTTACATCTTTCCGGTTATGGCCGGGTCCTACAATGACTTCTTCACCGCCATTAAACGGGACCATCGCCACACCGTTGAAGCGCTGCTGAAAGACGGTTTCGATCCGAACACGGTCGATGAGACCGGCCAGCCCGGCATCATCGCGGCGCTGCTCAATGAGTCTTACGAGGCGGCCGACGCCCTTGCCGCCAGCGAGCGGCTGCAGCTGGAAGCCGCCAATCGCTCGGGTGAAACCGCCTTGATGATGGCCAGCCTGCGTGGTCAGACGGCCTTGGTTCAGCGTCTCCTGCAACGCGGCGCCGCAGTCAACCGGCCGGGCTGGTCGCCTTTGCATTACGCCGCCACCGCGCCCGACGAGGCGCCGATGAAACTGTTGCTCGCGCATGGCGCCGCGGTCGATGCCCGCTCACCGAACGGCACGACGCCGCTGATGATGGCGGCCGACTACGGGCCATCGGCCTGTGTCGATTTGCTGCTCGCGGCCGGCGCTGAGGTCGATCTGAAAAACGACCTCGGTATGACCGCCATCGACTTCGCGAGGCAACGTGGCCGTGATCAGCTGGCAGACCGGCTCGGCAAGCAACTGCAGCGCCGGTGACAGCCGAGTCGGCCGTCGTTGTCAACACCGCGTGTCAGCGCGCTTCTGACACGCCTTATGTCGGCAGGACGACTTGTCATCCAACGCGGCGAATCTACAGTGGACTCATTCATTCAAGGAGCCTGCAATGCAAACGAGCCCACTCAGAAGCAACCCATTCGTGTTGATGACTCATCCTGAAGCCGTCCTGCAGGCCATGGAGAAATCGGAGTCCCTGGCGCGCCTGCAGTGCCAGGTGTTCAAACCCCTCGACAAGCCCATCCTCGGCAATGCACCGGCTAATGA
>JANPNF010000465.1:0-2663 GCA_031427315.1 Burkholderiales bacterium
CGACCATCAGCACCAGGCCCGCCAGACTGCGCCGCACTTCGAGGTAGTCGGCCATCACCTGCTGCCAGCGCAACTTGGCGCCGCGCGCCACCGCCGCATAGCCGTAGCCGGGCAGGTCGGCGAACAAGACGTTGGCCTGCAACTTCGGGCCCAGCTCGAACAGGTTGATGTGCTGGGTGCGCCCCGGCGTCTTCGATGCAAAGGCCAACCGCTTCTGCTGCGTCAGTGTGTTGATGGCGGTCGACTTGCCAGCGTTCGAACGGCCGACGAAGGCAATTTCCGGAAGCTCAGTTTGCGGTAGTTCACTTAACCGGCTGGCCGTGGTCAGGAATCGCGCGGTGTGCGTCCAAGCCAGCGCCGTCTTTCCGGCCGAAATGCCCTCTGCGATCGCATCACCCGCCGCAACCGGCGCTTTCGTTTTCTCGGTCATGCCGTATGCCAAATCCCGCAATTGTAGAATCGTCAGAATCCCAGCACCCTGCGGCATCTGTCATGAAGTTTGCGTCTGTATTGCTCTTTTGTTTCGTTGCTTTCACTGCCTCTGCCAACGAGGAGCACCGCGAGGCATTCAAGCCCGATCTGGCCAAAGGCGCCGCCACCGCAGCGGTGTGTTCCGCCTGCCACAGCAGCGACGGTTCCCGTGGCAGCCCAGCGCAACCCATCCTACAAGGCCAGCATCCGGAATACCTGGTCAAACAGTTGACCGAATACAAGAGTCGGCAACGGGTCAACGCGATCATGAACGGCATGGCCGCCGCGCTCAGCGAGGAAGACATGAAGAACGTCGCCGCGTTCTACGCATCGAAACAGGCCAAGCCTGGCTTCGCCAAGGACGCCGACCTCGCCAAGCTGGGCGAGAAAATCTACCGCGGCGGCATCGCCGAGCGCAGTGTCGCGGCCTGCGCGGCCTGCCACGGCCCGAATGGCGCCGGCATCCCGGCGCAGTACCCGCGCATGGCAGGCCAGCATGCCGACTACACCTTGGCGCAGTTGACGGCCTTCCGCGACGGCGTGCGCAAGAACAGCACGCAGATGACGGGCGTCGCGGCGAAGCTCAACGATCGCGAAATTCGGGGCCTGGCCGAATACATTGCTGGGCTGCACTGACATCTCTGGGGCCTCCGAACGAGCCGGTCGATGACCGGCTTTTCTTTTGGCGCCACGGCGTTCTAGGCCGCGGGTTTGGGCTGCAATGTCCGTGCTGTTTGCCGCACATCGAGACCAGACGTCGGCGTAGAGTAAAGGCAGTAGCCACGACCCCATGCCTTACATCCACCGCACATCCACCGGCACCGTCGACAGCCTGCACCGCCAGCCCGGCGCAGGAGCAGAGGAATTCCTGTCTGACGATCACGTTGAGGTGCAGGCGTTTGTCGGCCGTGCAGGCAGCGGCGACGGCTATTCGACACTCGATGCCGATTTCGTGCGGGTGCTCGAAGACGTGATCGACACGTTGCTCGTCAAGAACATTCTCAACATCACCGACCTGCCCCCTGAGGCGCAGGCCAAGTTGTTCGTGCGCAAGGGCTTTCGCGAGCGTCAGTCGCAAAGCTCGCTGCGCTTGTTTGCACCCTCAGGCTCCGCTGACGTGATCTGAATCACGGGCACACCGCCTGCCAAAATCCGCCTAGGCCATCAGCGCGTAAGGATGTGCTGGTGGCTGCGACACAACGCATCGCAGCGCTGAATACCTGCCCCGGAGTACCCACATGCATTTCCTCAAAGACCACGGATTCGTTCACCGCATTGCCAGCGACATCACCCCGCGCGAGGTCTACGACGGCCGACGCACGATGCTGAAATCAATGGCCGCTGGCGGCGCTGGTTTGATGATGGCCTCATGGGCCGCCCGCGACGCCTTGGCACAGACTGCGCGCCCCGGCAAGCTCGCTGCGTTGGCGGGCAAGCGCAGCACCGTGCCCGCGGGCATGACGCTGGAAAAGCTCACGCCCTATGGCGACGTGACCTCGTACAACAACTACTACGAATTCGGCACCGACAAGTCCGACCCGGCACGCAACGCCGGCTCGCTGAAGACGCGGCCGTGGACCGTCCGTGTCGAAGGCGAAGTCGTCAAACCCCGCGGCTACGACATTGAAGACCTGCTCAAGCTCAGCCCGATGGAAGAACGCACCTACCGCATGCGCTGCGTCGAGGGCTGGTCGATGGTGATCCCGTGGATCGGCTTTTCGCTGTCGGAGTTGATCAAGCAGGTCGAGCCGACCGGCAACGCAAAGTACGTCGAATTCGTCACCCTGGCCGACCCGAAGATGATGCCGGGTGTCGGCTCGCGGGTGCTGCAATGGCCGTACACCGAAGGTCTGCGCCTCGACGAGGCGATGAACCCGCTCACGCTGCTCGCCTTCGGCCTGTATGGCGAGGTGCTGCCGAACCAGAGCGGCGCGCCGGTACGCTTGGTGGTGCCCTGGAAATACGGCTTCAAGAGCGGCAAGTCGATTGTTGCGATCCGCTTCGTCGAGAAAGAACCCCGCACCAGCTGGAACAAAGCGGCCAGCAGCGAGTACGGCTTTTACTCGAACGTGAACCCCACCGTCGACCACCCGCGCTGGAGCCAGGCCACCGAACGCCGCATCGGTGAGGACGGTCTGTTTCAGAAAAAGCGCGCCACGCTGATGTTCAACGGCTACGAGCCACAGGTCGGC
>JANPNF010000466.1:0-3943 GCA_031427315.1 Burkholderiales bacterium
CAGCCCACCGAGCAGCGCCACCAGCGTTTGCCCGACGCAGGCCAGGCCCAGAAAGGACGCGAACAGCAGCATCGACTTGATGTTCTGCCCCGATGAAAAGCCTTCGATGAACACCGAGCCGACCGCGAACATCGTGGCCAGCACCATCAGCCCGATGAAGGCGCTGCGGTTGTCGACGAACAACTGGCTGACTTGAACGGTGAAGATCAACAGCGCCATCAGCACGCCGAAGGTCACCACGTTGAGCACCGAGAAGAAGCCGGTCACGGTGGCCGAAGCAATGACGAAGGCCGCCAGCAACAGCGCCAACGCGATGATCAGCGCGCGCTGCCGATGCACGAAGGCGCGGAAGACCGTCATGCCGCCAGGGCTGTCGATTTCCCCTGCGTCGTTGACAGCGCGTTGCGGGCCGGGTGCAAGGTAGGCGTTCCAGATCCAGACTATCAATGCGAAGGTGGCAACGGCGTAGAAGATCGCTTGCTGCACGGGTAGCTTCTGCCACAGGCCCAGGATCACGCCCAACCCGGCAACCAGCGCGGCCACCGCCAGCCCGACCCATTGCAAGGCCGACAGGCGGGCGCGGCGGGTGACGAGCGTGCCGATGTTGGACGTCATGGCATGCCTTTCTGTGCCGGAACGCTCACACTGGCAGGCAACTCGGACGTGGTCGCCGCGAGGTAGGCGGCGAGTGCCAGCAGCACCAGCAAGATGACGATCACGCGCGGCGAGATTCGCCGCTGCCGCGTCTGCAGCACCACCGCGCGGACCACGATCAGCAGCGAGATCAGCAGCAAGGTCAGCAATGTGACCGGCCGGGCCAGACTGGAACCGGACCGCGCAGCAGGATCGGCCCAGCGCTCGAAGACGTAGTCCAGCGACGGCGCGCCTTGGCTCGCGGCGCGGGTCGACGCCGGCGCTGCCAACGGTGCGGGGGCAGCCTCGACGATGGCTGCGCTGGCCGTGGCGTCGGCTGTTGTGGCGTCGGCCAGCGCGGGTCCGGATGCGGGTGCCTCGGTCTCCACCGGTGCAGCAATCGGCGGGAGGGCAGTCGGCGCAGCCACCGGTCGCCCGTAGTCGTACTTCGCGTGCAGGATCACGCCCACGAACGCCAGCGACAACACCACGAAGATCAGGAACGGAGAGACATTGCGAATGCGCGCCTGGAGGGTCGGGATGGCAATGGTCAGCAGCAGCGACAGCACGAGAATCAAGCCATAGGCCAAGTCGGTGACGAAGCCCTGTACCGTGCCGAAACTGAAGGTGGCCAGCACGTACCCGATCAGGAACAGGTTGACGGCGCCCAGCAACGAGCCGATCACGCCGCCGCGCCCGCCCGCCAGGCTGGTGCCGCCAAGCACCAGTGCGGTGACGGCGATCAGCGTGTAGGTAGTGCCCTGGGTCGGGTCGCCAGAGCCGATCAGCGCGGTGTACGTCAAGGCGGCCAGCGCGCTGAAGACGCCGGCAATGCAATGCGCGCCCAGACGCACGATGGTGATGCGCACACCGCTCGTGTACGCGGCACGCTCGTCCGACCCCATCAAACGCAGGTGTCCGTAGAACGCGGTGCGGGTGAAGACCAGCCAGGCGGCGGTGCTCAGCACCAGGATCACCAGCACCGGCGAATAGATGGTGGTGCCCAGACCCCAGGCCGACATCCATTCGGGCGCGCTGCCGCCCGGGCGAGGCAGGATCACCAGGTTCATGCCCGACAGCGCGAGGTAGCCGCTGAGCGCTACGATGATGGGCTGCACGCGCACATAGACAATGATCAGGCCCATCAGCAACTGGTAGGCAATGCCCGCGCCAAGCGCGTACAAAAAGAACACCCCCGGTGACTCCAGGTAGCCCGCGCCGTAAAGCTGAACCAGGGTCACGTTGATGAAGCCCATCAACGGACCGACCGACAGGTCCACTGTGCCGCGCCCGGCGATGGCCAGCGACATCAGCGCATAGGTGGCCAGCACGAGAGGCGTCATCTCGATCACCGCGCTGCCGATGCCCGCACTCGACACCAGGTTGGGGCTGCGCAGCACCGCGATGATCAGCAACAGGAATAGCAACAGGATCGGCACCAACAAGTAGGTGTTGGATGCGGATAGCCCGGCGATTCCATGCTGGCATCAGTCATGGAAGCGAGCCTGCGGCGTGGCAGTCGGCCATCAGTTGCCAGCGCGAGAATGGAGCGCGTCGAAGTCGACGATCTTGATGCGCCGGCCAGCGCCCGCTTCATCAGCGGGGCGCGGCGCAGCGCCGTCCTGCCCGAACTCCACAATCTTGATGGGGCGTGGCGTTACGGCCGCTTCAGAGGGCTGTGATCGGGTCGCGGCAACCACCACCGGCCGGGCCGACGCCGGGCGCTCGTCGCCCTGATTGAACTCGACGATCTTGATGCGGCCGGGCGTCGCCACGACGCTTGCCTGAACCGGGCTGGGGCGGGCCGCCATCAAGTCCGGCCTGACGCTGGTTGCGCCGACCACCACCGCAGCAGAAGGCTGCGGTGGTGCGCCGGCCTTCGCGTCAAAACTCGCGTAGGCGCTGCTCGCCACTTTCCAGCCGTCGCGCCCGCCGTCGCGGCGTTGCCGGCCTTCCGCGTCGAAGTCGATGATTTTCATGGGGTCGATCTCCTCTGAGTTGTCCTGCGATTTGCTCGGCCGATGGTGGCCAGGGCGGGTCTGCCCGAACATGGCTTCCAGGATCAGGGTCGGATGGATCTCCTGGCCGCTGAACTGGTCGAAGATGCTGCCGTTGCGGAACACGATCACCCGCGAGCAGAAGCCGACGAACTCTTCGATCTCGCTGGACATGTAGACCACCGACTTACCCAGCGACGCAAAGTCGCGCAGGTGCCGGTAGAGCTCAGCCTTGGCACCCACATCGATGCCGCGAGCAGGGTCGTTCAGCACCAGAATGTTCGGGTTCAGCGCGAACGCGCGCGCGATCAACACCTTCTGCTGGTTGCCGCCGCTCAACGAGGTGATCTTGTTGGTGCGCTCGCCCATGCGAATCGCCAGCCTTTCGACCTCCCAGTCGAAGATGCCGTCCAGGCCGCCCCAGTCGATCAAGGCCAACCCGCCCGCGCGCGACTTGCGCCGATACAGCGGCATCAACAGGTTCTCGAAGATGCTCAGGTTGGCGAAGATGCCTTCACGCTTGCGGTCGCCCGAAACGTACGAGACGCCATGCCCAACCGCATCTTGCAGGCCACCGATGTCGACGAACTGGCCGCTCGCATCGCGCACTTGCGGCGCGGACGCCAGCGCCGCATCGACGCCCGCCAGAATGCGCACGAACTCGCTTTGCCCTTGCCCGTCGAGGCCCGCCACGCCGAGGATTTCGCCTTGGTGCAGTTGCCAGTCCAACGAATCACTGCCAGGCCAGATTTTCAGCGCTTGCACCTTCAGCACCACCTCGCCGCGCCGTACCGGTGGCGCAACTGCGCTGGTTTCAGCGGCCGACTCGGCCTTGCCCGTCATCAGCCGCAACAGGTTCTTTTCGGTGATCTCGCTCTTCTCCAACACGCCCACGTCGCGACCATCGCGCAACACGGTGGCGCGGTCGCAGATGCGGATCAGTTCGGCGATGCGGTGCGTGACGATGATGACGGCAGCGCCCCCATCGCGCAGCTCGCGCATCTTGGCGAACAGCCGTTCGGTCGAGTCGAGGTCGAGTGCGGCGCTCGACTCGTCGAGGATCAACACCCGCGGCTTGCACAGCAGCGCGCGACCGATGGTGATCCATTGCTTGATGTTCAGCGGCAGCGAACCCACCAGTGTTTCGGGGTCGATGTGCGTGCCTGTCAGCTCGCGCATCAGGGTCTTCGCGGTTTCGTATTTCTCGGTCGCACCCAGTGAGCGCGACCACAGGCTGTCGGCGCCAAGGTACAGGTTCTCGACCACCGAACAATCGTCGGCCACCAGCACTTCCTGAAACACCGTGGAGATAC
>JANPNF010000467.1:0-2112 GCA_031427315.1 Burkholderiales bacterium
TGCCGCATTCGAGATGCGCAGGCGCACCCAGCGGTTCTCGGTTTCGAGCCAGAACCGGCGATATTGCAGGTTCGGCAGAAAACGACGCTTGGTCTTGTTGTTCGCATGGGAAACATTGTTTCCCGACATCGGGCGCTTGCCCGTGACTTGACAGACGCGTGCCATGACGCTGCTCCAAAAGGTTCGTGTTTAAGGTTTCGCTGATGCGGCACGCCCAAGGCGTCGGTTGCATCGTGGCTTGCGCCCACGTTGCCGCTGCACGACGATCCTCGAACGACAGAGGCCGCAAGCACAGCGAAGCCTCCGAGTATAACTGCCTTATGAGGCGACGGGGTCTGAATGCGGCCTTAGATCACTGTTCAAGAAAGCGCTGCGAGTCCAGCGCCGCCATGCAGCCGGTGCCCGCGCTGGTGATCGCTTGCCGGTACACATGGTCCTGCACATCCCCGGCGGCAAATACCCCTGGCACGCTGGTCATCGTGGCCATGCCGCCCAGCCCGCTCTGCGTGAGAATGTAGCCGTCTTTCATCTCCAGATGGCCTTTGAAGATGTCGGTGTTGGGCTGGTGCCCGATCGCGATGAAGCAGCCCTGCAGCGCCAGCTCGGTGGTCGTGGCGTCGCGCGTGCTGCGGATGCGCACGCCGTTGACGCCGGCGTCGTTGCCCAGCACCTCGTCGAGCGTGTGCCACAGGTGTAGCTGGATCTTGCCGGCGGCGACCTTCTCCATCAGCTTGTCGATGAGGATCGCTTCGGCCTTGAACTTGTCGCGCCGGTGGATCAGGTGCACGGTGCTCGCGATGTTCGACAGGTACAGCGCTTCCTCAACGGCCGTGTTGCCGCCACCGACCACGCACACCTCCTGTCCGCGGTAGAAGAAGCCGTCGCAAGTCGCACAGCCGCTGACGCCGCGGCCCATGAACGTCTGCTCGCTCGGCAGGCCGAGGTACTTCGCCGAGGCGCCGGTCGCGATGATCAGCGCGTCACAGGTGTAGCTGCCTGAATCGCCGGTCAACTTCAGCGGCCGCTGTGAGAAGTTGACCTCGTTGATGTGGTCGAACACGATGTGGGTGTTGAAACGCTCGGCGTGTTGCTGGAAGCGCTGCATCAAGTCGGGGCCCATCACGCCGTCGACATCAGCGGGCCAGTTGTCGACATCGGTGGTCGTCATCAACTGACCGCCCTGGGCGATGCCGGTGATCAGCATCGGGCTCAGGTTGGCGCGCGCGGCGTAGATGGCGGCCGAGTAACCGGCCGGGCCGGAGCCGAGGATCAGAACTCGCGCGTGGGTGGATGTGGTGCTCATGGCGAAAGACAAAAAAAGAGGGACTCGCTTCAGTTTGACATGTCGTCAAAAGGCCTGGGTACCGGCGATTCAATGGCGACAATAGAGAAATCTCGTTGGTCAAGTGAATTTCTCACAAGCCGTGCCGATAACGGCAGCAAAGGAGCTCCACGATGGCGATGCTTTCCAATCTCGATCTGATCCGGCGCGTGCCGATCTTCTCGCTGCTGACCAACGACCAGGCGCAAGGCATTGCCGATGCGGTGGTCAAACGCCGTTACCGGCGCGGCGAGCTGGTGGTCGAACACGGCAAGAAGTCGAACGCCTTGTTCATCCTGCTGACCGGCCGGGCGCGGGTGCTCACCGCAGATTCGAGGGGTCGTGAGGTCATCCTCGCGGTGCTGGAGTCGGGCGACTATGTAGGCGAGATGAGCCTGATCGACAACGAGCCGCATTCGGCGACGGTGCGCGCTGAAATCCAGACCGACATGCTGATCCTCGGCCGCCCCGAGTTTGCCCGTTGCCTGCCCGAGAACTCCAGCCTGTCCTACGCGATCATGCGCGGTTTGGTGGCGCGCTTGCGCAGCGCCGACCGGCAGATCGAATCGCTGGCGCTGCTCGATGTGTATGGCCGCGTGGCGCGCTCGCTGCTCGACATGGCCGACACGATCGGCGAGGTCAAGATCATCCGCAACAAGGTGTCGCGCCAAGACCTGGCCAAGGTCGTCGGCGCCTCGCGCGAGATGGTCAGCCGGGTCATGAAAGACCTGGAGGAGCGGGGCATGATCGAGACGCAGGAAAACGGCTCGGTGATCCTGAAAGAGCGGCTG
>JANPNF010000468.1:0-1518 GCA_031427315.1 Burkholderiales bacterium
GTCGCTGCGGCTGAAGGGTAAGGGCCTGTCGGACCCGAAGGGCAAGCGCGGAGACCTGATTGCCCGACTGGTGGTGATGTTGCCCGAGGTAACCGACAAGGAGCTGGAAGGCTTCGCCGAGAAATGGCGCAAAGCTCGGCCCTACGCAGCACGGCGGCGTTAAGGCGCTATCTCGGGGCAGCCTAGAGCCCGTTCCCTTCTGAAGGAACTAAATCACGGGAGGGACGGGCTCTCGGCGACCTTCGAGTTTGACTGTCAACTCCAAGACAGGCTGTTCATTGGTAGCCTACCCGTCGGGTCATAGACCATGACTTTGTGCGGCAGTTCCGGCCCCCAGCGCCAGAGCACTAAGTTCTGATCATCCGGCGTTGCGCCGTGGGCGAAGCTGGGGACGAGGATGCCAGATTGGCCTTGCGCGATCAGGCGGCGCACGACGATCCAGGAGGCCGGTTCTCGCCGTGCGATCAAGGCATCGCCCCAGGCGCAGGCAAGATCGTCTAGATCGACGCCTGCCTCGGCGCGACCTGCCTCCGTTCGCAGATCAACGATGTCTTCGCAGTTCACACCATAGCTGCACAGCACATACGGCGTCAGGCGGTGGGCAAAGCCGCCGGAGACTTCGCGAAATACTGTGTTGAAGCTGAGCGACAGATAGAGTGCTTCCAGGCCCGGCCAGTTGAAGCGGCGGCCTTTGAGGGCGGCCCCTGCGCCAGATAGCGGGCTCCAGGACCAGTTGGGATCATGGGCTCGGAAGCACTCTGCGGTAAACCTCAAGCGTATCCGCCGGTCGCGAGATGATCGGCATAGTCGCGCACAGCGTTGGCGTTGCCCGACTTGACCAAAGCTTCGGCTGTGCGACCTCCGAAGGCCGGGATCGCCTCGGCGCGATACCAGGCCATGGCTTGGGCTGCGCCACCCGCCCAAGTCTGCACCAGATTGATAATCTCTAGCATCTCGCGCACGCGGTTCTGAGCCTTGGGGCCATCGCGACGGCTGGTTTTCTGGAAGACTTCGCGGGCGAGACCGGCGGTGTCGGCCAACTGGGCCTTGGACATGCGAAAGAGCTCAGCGATCTCGTCGAGATCAAATGTGCCGCTCTGGTCCATCAGATGGGTGACGGAGAAGGCGCTTGGTCGAGCCGGGTTGGCTGGCCGCCGGGGTCGACGAATGGGGGCGGTTGTGTCGGTGATGAGGGTCATGTGCCGCTCCAATGACTGATAACCCGGTCAATATAACGGCATGTGTATGACACTTCAACGGACTGACTTCTCAACCGTGCGCATGTGATGACTAAAGGTCCGGTAGGGGCGTAAGTCACACACCCTACGCAGATGCCACATCGACTTTGGGCCAGCGCGCATAGGCGAGTGCCCAGATGCCAAGCCAGCCGACGATGGGGATCACACTGAGGATCGCCCACCAACGATTTAGACCAGCTCGACTCAGCCCAAGTCAAAATGGCCCTAGGCGAACCCGACCGCAAGCTGACCCGCAAAACCACCAATGGCGAGCAGGAGG